>NZ_JBJLSF010000020.1:0-53777 GCF_050871885.1 Kineococcus aridisoli
AGCGCGATGACCGCCCGTTCCGCTCCGCCGGCCCGCGCCGCGATGACCGCCCCCAGCGCGATGACCGTCCTCGCCGCGACGAGCGTCCCGCTCGCACGCAGGACCGCCCGCAGCGCGATGACCGCCCGTTCCGCTCCGCCGGCCCGCGCCGCGATGACCGCCCCCAGCGCGATGACCGTCCTCGCCGCGACGAGCGTCCCGCTCGCACGCAGGACCGCCCGCAGCGCGATGACCGCCCCCAGCGCGAGGACCGTCCGTTCCGGGGTGGGGACCGCCCGCAGCGGGAGGATCGACCCCGCCGTGACGACCGGTCGCAGTCCCAGGGGCAGCACCGGGGACAGGCGCCCAGCAAGCGCGCCGAGCGTGGGCCGGTGCGCGCTCCGGCCGCCGGGGACCGCTTCCGGGACCGGCCGGAGCGCCAGGCCGGTCCGCGCCTGCCCGAGGACATCACGGGTCGTGAGCTCGACCCGGAGGTGCGCCGCTCGCTGCAGGGGCTGACGGCCGAGAACGCCGACGTCGTCGCCCGGCACCTGGTGGCCAGTGGCCGCGTGGTCGACGTCGACCCGGAACGCGCGTGGCAGCACGCGCTGGCCGCCCAGCGTCGCGGTGGGCGCATCGCCGCGGTGCGCGAGGCGGCTGCGATCGCCGCGTACCGGGCCGGCCACTTCCGGGAGGCCCTCGCCGAGCTGCGGACCGTGCGCCGCATGACCGGCGACGACAGCTACCTGCCGCTCATGGCCGACTGCGAGCGTGGACTCGGCCGGCCCGAGCGGGCGCTGGACCTGGCCACCTCCCCGGAGGCGGCCAAGCTCGACACCCCCGCGAAGGTGGAGATGCTCATCGTCGCCGCGGGGGCTCGGCACGACATGGGCCAGCACGACGCGGCCGTTGTCTCGTTGCAGGTCCCGCAGCTGCGCACCAACAGCCGCGCTCCCTGGCGCGCACGGCTCTGGTACGCCTACGCCGACGCCCTCCTCTCGGTCGGCCGCGACGCCGAGGCGCGCGAGTGGCTCGTCAAGGCGGCCGAGGCCGACGCCGACGGTGAGACCGATGCCGCCGAACGCCTCGACGAGCTGGACGGCATCGTGTTCGACGAGGACTTCGACGGTGAGGGTGACGCGGAGCCCGACGAGGACGAGGGCTGAGCGTGCGCGTCTACTGGCCGACGACCCTGCCGGCTCTGGCGCGCGCCGCGCAGGAGGGCAGGCTGGCTCCCGGTCCCGCGAGCGTCCACGCGGTCACACCCGCGTTGCGGGACTACTACGCGGACGCGGACCCGCGCGACCTCGAGGAGGAGCTGGAGTACGTCGCCATGACGGATGCCGCCGAGCAGTCCCTGCGGCTGCTGGCGGCACCCGACGCGAGCGGCGCGGCGCCCCGTCGCGTGGTGCTGGCCCTCGACGTGCCGGACAGCGCGGTGGACGTGGGCGAGCGCGGCGCGTGGACGGCTCCCGAGCGCTCGCGCGTGCAGGTGCGCACGGCGCTGGTGCTCGACGACGTCGTCAGCGTCCACGTCGACGACGCGGACGCCGAGGCGGACGTGCGGGCAGCACTGGCGGCGCTGCCCGCCGCCGACGCCGGCGACGAGGACGCGGTGTTCACCGTCGAGGCGTGCGAGGGGCACGAGCTGCTCTGGTACGACGCCAGCGAGCTGCCGCTGCTGCTGGCCGTCGGCCCGTGAACCTCAGCGGGCGCTGAGGCGCTCGCGCGCGAGCCCGATCTCCGAGCGCACCAGGTCCAGCAGGCCCGGCAGGGCGGCCTTCTCCACGGTGCCGCCGAACAGCGGCACCTGCACGGTCAGCGCGCCGGAGAGCTCGTGCACGCAACCGCCGTCGTCGGACGACAGCGTCGAGGCGGCGAGGAGCTCGACGGGCGCGCCGCGCACGGTGAGCCGCAGAGACCCCCGCCGGGACCCGTCGGCACCGGCCGGTTCCCACCGCTCGACCTGCTCGACGACCGCCGTGGACCCCAGGAAGCGGGCCGCGGCCGGCGGCAGCCCCGTCGTGGGGACGGTGCGCGTCGAGGACACGACGGTGACCGCTCCCTCCGTCGTCACCGCCTCGGTGTGCTCGAGGGCTCCGGAGCGCTGCGCGCGGGCCGCCAGGAAGTCCGGGTCGACCAGGACGGCGAAGGCCTCCGCCGGCGGTGCGGGCAGGGGCGTGCGTTCGGCGAACTGCACAGGCACGGTCAGGGGGTCCTCTCGTCGGCGAGCGTGGTGAGGGGGCTGCGCAGGGCCTCGGCCAGCGCCTGCTCGACGGCCTCGACGTCGTGCGGGCGCGCGGGGACCGGCAGGTCCCGCAGGTCCTGGGCGGCGCTCTGGGCGGCGGTCGCGGCCTCGCGCACCGCGGCGACCTGCTGCGGCGGGCAGCCGCCCTGCAGGGCGTCGGCGCACCGGTGCAGGAGGGCGGCGAGCGATGACAGCCCGGCGGCGTCCCCGCCGCCGCGACCCACGAGGTCGACGAGCGTCACGGGCGCTCCAGCAGCGCGTGCACGCGGGCGACGAGCTCGACGACGGCGTCGGCGGCCTGCGGTGTCCGCAGGTCCGGCGCGAGAGCGGCGAGCTCGTCGGCGAGGCGGCTGCGCGCGGGGGTCTGCTGAGCCACGCCGCCACTCTAGGCCCGCCCCGGGGACCGGCGGGTGGTCCCGCCGGCGACCCGGATAGTCTGGCAGCGCGTCCCGACCCGCGACCCGGAGCAACGATGCCCGCCACGTCCGACACGTCCGCCCCGTCCGCGGTCCTGCCCGCCAGCGTGCGGGAGCTCGTCCGCTCCGCCACGGCGGCCTGCGCGCCGGCGTGGGCGGAGGACCTGCCCGACGCCCTGCGCTCCCCGACGGCCTCCGAGCGGCTGCTGCTCGACTACTTCGCGCACACCGCCGTGGAGGACATCGCCGACCGCGAGCCGGGCCGCCTGCCCGCGGCGGTGGCCTCGCACGTGCGCTGCGGGTCGCGCCGTCGTGCCGGCACCACGCTGGTGCGGGCCGTGCCGGGCGAGGACGCCGGCGCGCGCGAGGGCCGCACCGTCGTGGAGGTCGTCACCGACGACATGCCGTTCCTCGTCGACAGCCTCACCGCGGCGCTCACCCGCCGCGGCCTGGGCATCCACCTGCTCGTGCACCCGCGGCTGGCCGCCCGCCGCGACGACGACGGCCTGCTGCTCGACCTGCACGACGTGGGCACGGCGCCGCCCTCGGAACCGGCGGAGTCGTGGATCCGCATCGAGGTCGACGGGCACGCCGCCGCGCAGGGGCGCGGTGGGGACGAGCGGGACGGCGCCCTGCCGCTGGTGGAGGACCTGCGCCGCGTCCTGGACGACGTGCGCGCCGCGGTGCTCGGGTGGCAGCCCATGCGCGCCAAGGCCCTGCAGATCGCCGACAGCCTGCAGATCGACCCCCCGGTCGGTGTCGCGGACGCCGAGCTGCGCGTCGCCGAGCGCTTCCTGCGCTGGATGGCCGACGACCGCTTCACCTTCCTCGGCTACCGCGAGTACGACCTGCGCACCGACGGCGAGGACGTGGTGCTGGCGGCGCGCCCCGACACGGGGCTCGGCGTCCTGGCCGAGCGGCCCGGGCGCCCCGCCGGCCGGGTCCGCACGCTCTCGGGCCCGGTGCGCGAGAAGGCAGCCGAACCGCAAGTGCTGCTGGTCACCAAGGCCAACGCCCGCGCCACGGTGCACCGCCCCGCCTTCCTGGACTACGTGGGCGTCAAGGTCTTCGACGCCTCCGGGCGCGTCACCGGCGAGCGCCGCTTCCTGGGCCTGTTCACCTCCACCGCCTACACCGACTCCGTCAAGCGGGTCCCCGTGGTGGCGGAGAAGGTGGGCGAGGTGCTCGCCCGGGCGGGGTTCGGCTCCAGCGGGCACTCGGCCAAGGACCTGCTGAGCATCCTGGAGACCTTCCCGCGCGACGAGCTGTTCCAGGCCGACGTCGACAGCGTCCTGCGGACCGCGCTGGCGGTGCTGCGGCTGCAGGAGCGCCGCCGCACCCGGCTGTTCCTGCGGCGCGACGCCTACCGCCGCTTCATGTCCTGCCTGGTCTACATGCCGCGCGACCGGTACAGCACGCGCGTCGGCGCCCGCATCGAGGCGCTGCTGCGGGAGGCCTTCGACGGCGGGTCCGTCGAGCACACCCTGCAGGTCTCGGAGTCGGTGCTGGCCCGGCTGCACGTGGTGGTGCGGGCCAGGCCGGGGGAGGAGCTGTCCGACGTCGACGTCTCCGCGCTGGAGGACGCCGTCGCCAGGGCGGCCCGCTCCTGGGACGACGACCTGCTCGACGCGGCCCGCGCCGAGCTGGGCGAGGCCGCCGGGGCGCCGCTGGTGCGCCGCTGGGTGGGCGGCGTCCCCAACAGCTACCGGGCGGTCGTCGACGCCGGGCGGGCCACGAGCGACCTGCGGCGCGCCGAGGAGCTGCTCGCGGCGGTCGACGCCGCCGCCGGCGCCCCGGTCGCGCCGGTGCTGGACCTGCGCGAGGACCCGGCCCAGCCGCGCACCTGGCGGTTCACCTCCTACCGCACCGCGCCCGTCACGCTGAGCTCGGTGCTGCCGGTGCTCAGCGACCTCGGCGTGGAGGTCACCGACGAGCGCCCGCACGTGCTGACCCGCGACGACGGGCGCAGGGTGTGGGTCGACGACGTCGGCCTGCTGCTGCCCGTGGACGTCTGGCAGCTGGACGCCGACCCGGCCGCGGCGCGCACCCGCTTCTGCGACGCCTTCGCCGCGGCCTGGACGGGGCGCGCGGAGAGCGACGCGCTGGCCCGGCTGGTGCTGGCCGGGCAGCTGAGCTGGCAGCAGGTCGCCGTGCTGCGCGCCCTCGTGCGCTACCTGCGGCAGGTGGGGCTGGCGTACTCGCTGGACTACGTCGCCGGCTGCCTGCTGGCCAACGTCGGGCTGACCCGGCTCATCGTGCGGCTCTTCGAGGCGCGCTTCGCCCCGACCCGCCCCGGCCACGAGGGCGAGCGCGCCGAGCTCGTGGACGCGCTCGCGGAGGAGACCCGCGGGACGCTGGAGGGCGTCGACGGCCTGGACGCCGACCGCATCCTGCGCGCCCTGCTGAGCGTCGTGCAGGCGCTGCTGCGCACCAACGCCTACCAGCGCGGGGCCGACGGCGGTGCGCACCCGCACCTGTCGTTCAAGATCGACTCCCGCCTGGTCGCGGGGATGCCCGACCCGGCGCCCTTCCGCGAGGTGTGGGTGTACTCCCCGCGGGTGGAGGGGGTGCACCTGCGCTTCGGCGAGGTCGCCCGCGGCGGGCTGCGCTGGTCGGACCGCCGCGAGGACTTCCGCACCGAGGTGCTGGGCCTGGTGAAGGCGCAGATCGTCAAGAACGCCGTCATCGTGCCGACCGGGGCCAAGGGCGGTTTCGTCGCCAAGCGGCTGCCCGACCCCTCGGTGGACAGGGACGCCTGGTGGGCCGAGGGGACCGCTTGCTACCGCACGTTCATCGCGGGGCTGCTCGACGTCACCGACGACCTGCGCGTCGTCGACGGGCAGCGGGTGGTGCTGCCCCCGGCCGACGTGGTCCGCTACGACGGCGACGACCCGTACCTGGTGGTGGCCGCGGACAAGGGCACCGCGTCGTTCTCGGACACCGCCAACGAGATCGCGGTGTCCCGGGGCTTCTGGCTGGGCGACGCCTTCGCCTCCGGCGGCTCGGTGGGCTACGACCACAAGGCGATGGGCATCACCGCGCGCGGCGCCTGGGAGAGCGTGCGCCGGCACTTCCGCGAGCTCGGCCACGACGTGCAGACCGAGCCGTTCACCGTCGTCGGCGTCGGCGACATGAGCGGTGACGTGTTCGGCAACGGGATGCTGCTGTCCGAGCAGATCCGCCTGGTCGCCGCCTTCGACCACCGGCACGTCTTCCTCGACCCCGACCCCGACCCCGCGCTCTCGCACGCCGAGCGGCGGCGGCTGTTCTCGCTGCCGCGCTCCTCGTGGGCCGACTACGACACCTCCCTGATCTCCGAGGGCGGCGGCGTGCACAGCCGCACGGCCAAGTCGGTGCCGGTCAGCCCGCAGGTGGCCCGGCGACTGGGCCTGGACGGCTCCGTCACCAGCCTGTCGCCGGTGGAGCTGCTGCGGGCGGTGCTGCGCGCGCCGGTGGACCTGTTCTGGAACGGGGGGATCGGCACCTACGTCAAGGCCTCCGCGGAGTCGCACGCCGAGGTCGGCGACAAGGCCAACGACGCCATCCGCATCGACGGCCGCGACCTGCGCGTGAAGGTGGTCGGCGAGGGCGGCAACCTGGGGCTGACCCAGCGCGGGCGCATCGAGGCGGCCGTGGCGGGGCGCGGCGGCGCGGGCGTGAAGCTCAACACCGACGCCATCGACAACTCCGCCGGCGTGGACTGCAGCGACCACGAGGTCAACATCAAGATCCTGCTGGACCACCTCGTCGCGCAGGGGCAGCTGGCGCCCGCCGACCGCGACGAGACGCTGCTGCGGATGACCGACGAGGTCGGCCGCCTGGTGCTGCGCGACAACTACGAGCAGAACGTCGTCCTCAGCATCGAGAGCACCTTCGCCGCGGGTCTGCTGCCCGCGCACCGGCGCTTCCTGGACGCCCTGCAGCGCGCCGGGCACGTCGACCGCCGCCTGGAGGCGCTGCCGTCGCCGGCGGAGCTGGACCGCCGGGCCCGCGAGGGCGTCGGGCTGACGACGCCGGAGCTGTCGGTGCTGCTCGCGCACGCCAAGATCGCCCTGGGTGCGCAGGTGCTGGCGAGCGCCCTGCCGGACGAGGCGTGGGTGTCGGCGACGCTGCGCGGCTACTTCCCGGCCGAGCTCGGCGAGCGCTTCGGCGACCACCTGGCCGACCACCCGCTGCGCCGGGAGATCGCCACCACCGTGCTGGTCAACCACGTCGTCGGCACCGGCGGGCTGACGTTCGCGTTCCGGGCCGCCGAGGAGACCGGCAGCGAACCCGCGGACGTGGTGCGCGCCTTCGTCGTCGCCAGCCGGGTGTTCGGCCTGCCCGAGCGCGCCGCCGCCGTCGAGGCCCTCGACGGGCGGGTCGAGGCGTTCGTGCAGTCGCGGATGCGCCAGGAGCACCAGCGGCTGCTGGACCGCTCGGTGCGCTGGCTGCTGCAGGCGCGCCCCGACGGCATCGACGTGCCGGCCGAGGTGGCCCGCTTCGCCGGGCCGGTGGCCGAGCTGGCGGCGCGGATCGGGGAGTTCGTGGGCGGCGGCGACGCGGAGGCGGTGCGCGAGGACGCCGAGTGGTTCACCGAGCGGGGCGTGCCGGGGCAGGAGGCGCTGCGCACGGCCGCGCTGCTGGCCACGTTCCCGCTGCTGGACGCGGTGGAGGTCGCGGCGGAGTCCGGCCGCGGTGTCGAGGAGGTCGCCCGGACCTGGTTCGAGCTCTCGCGCCGCTACGGCATCGAGCCCCTGCTGGAGGGCATCGCGGCGCTGCCGCGCACCGACCGCTGGCAGGCCCTGGCCCGGGCCGCGCTGCGCGACGACCTGTACTCGACGCTGCGCGACTTCACGACCGCCGTCATCGCCCACCAGCCGGGCGGGGCGCCGGTGGACGCCGGTGCCGCGGTGGAGGCGTGGGAGGTCGCGCACGGGCCGGCGGTGCGGCGGGCGCGCCAGATGATGGCGGACCTGGACGGCGACCTCGGCCGGGGCGACCTCGCCGCGCTGTCGGTGGGGCTGCGGGTGCTGCGCACGGTGCTGCGCGCGGGCTGACGGCTCGCGCGCAGCACGAGGACCGTAGGCTCTCGGAGTGCCCACCATGGCGGACCTGCTGCAGTCCCAGACCGCGATCGACGGTGCCGAGGCGGAGTGGTTGCGCCTGCTCGTGGGCGACTGGCAGCTGATCTCCGACCTGTCCTTCGCCGACCTGGTCCTGTGGGTGCCCTCGGCCGACCGCCAGCACTTCGTCGCCGTGGCGCACTGCCGGCCGACGACCGGGCCGACGGTCCACTACGACGACGTCGTCGGCGCCCTGCTCGAGCGCGGTCGCCGCCCGCAGGTGGACACCACCTTCGACGAGGCGCGCAGCCTGCGCGGGCGCGACCCCGAGTGGGACGACGACGTGCCGGTGCGGGAGGAGACGATCCCCGTCGTGCGCGAGGGGGTGGTCCTGGGCGTGCTGGCCCGCCACACCAACCTGGCGACCTCGCGCACCCCCAGCCGGCTGGAGCTGAACTACGTCAAGTGCGCCGACGACCTCACCCGGATGATCGCCGACGGCGACTTCCCGCAGACGGCCGCGCCGACCGGCCCGCGCCGCGGCGCCCCGCGCGTGGGGGACGGCATGCTGCGCCTGGACGCCGAGGGGGTGGTCACCTACGCCAGCCCGAACGCGCTGTCGGCCTTCCACCGCGCCGGGCTCATCGGCGAGCTCGTGGGCGCCAACCTGGCGGAGATCTCCAGCTCGCTGGCGGCCAGCCACCTGCCGGTCGACGAGTCGCTGCCGCTGGTGGTCACCGGCCGGGCGCCGTGGCGCACCGACCTGGAGACCGAGGCGGCCACCTTGTCGATGCGGGCGATCCCGTTGACGCGCAGGGAGAACGGTGCGCCGGTGCGGGTGGCGGCGCTGCTGCTGGTGCGCGACGTCTCGGAGCTGCGCCGTCGCGAGCGCGAGCTCATGACCAAGGACGCCACGATCCGCGAGGTGCACCACCGGGTGAAGAACAACCTGCAGACGGTGGCGGCGCTGCTGCGGCTGCAGGCGCGCCGGATCGTCTCGGAGGAGGGGCGCTCGGCGCTGCAGGAGGCGATGCGGCGGGTGGAGACGATCGCCACGGTGCACGAGACGCTGTCGCAGGGCATCGACGAGAACGTCGACTTCGACCAGGTCCTGGACCGCTGCCTGATGATGGCGGCCGAGGTCGCCACCGAGGGGGCCGAGCGGATCCGCACCGTGCGCGAGGGCCGCTTCGGGGAGCTGCGCCAGGAGGACGCGACGGCGCTGGCGCTGGTGCTCACCGAGCTGGTGACCAACGCCGTCGAGCACGGGTTCGGGCCCGGCCGCGGCGGCAGCGTCGTCGTGAAGGTCGAGCACACCTCCGACGACCGGATCGAGGTCGTCGTCAGCGACGACGGGGTCGGGCTGCCGGCCGACTTCCAGGTGGGCAGCTCCGGGCTGGGCACCCAGATCGTGCGCTCGCTCGTGCAGGGCGAGCTGCGCGGTCGCATGGCCTTCGGCTCCAGCCCGAGCGGCGGGACCGAGGTGCACCTGGACCTGCGGGTGCGTCGCGACGCCACCCAGCTGGGCAGCGTGCGCAACTGAACGCGCGGATCGCCCCCGTCCGGCCGGGCCGGTCGGGGGCGATCCGCGGTGGTGGCGTCAGCTCAGCTGGCGCGGCGGGCGCGGGCGGCGCGGCGCTTGAGGGCGCGACGCTCGTCCTCGCTCATGCCGCCCCACACGCCGGCGTCCTGGCCGGTCTCCAGCGCCCACTTCAGGCAGGAG
Organism: Kineococcus aridisoli; assembly: GCF_050871885.1. Taxonomy (NCBI): domain Bacteria; kingdom Bacillati; phylum Actinomycetota; class Actinomycetes; order Kineosporiales; family Kineosporiaceae; genus Kineococcus; species Kineococcus aridisoli. The sequence goes on from NZ_JBJLSF010000020.1 coordinate 9,412, forward strand.
TCCACGACCTCGCAGCGGCGGCAGACGGCCTTGGCCTCCTCGATCTGCAGGATCGCGGGGCCGGTGTTGCCGATCGGGAAGAAGAGCTCGGGGTCTTCGTCGAGGCAGGCAGCGCGGTGGCGCCAGTCCATGGTTGTTCCACTCCTTCTCGCGTGTGCGGTCTCAGTGCGCGCGTGTCTGCTCGTTGTCACGAGTCGACACGCGGGATCCCTGAGCACCGGCAACGCCGGCGGTGCCGGGACACCCGTTCCGGCCTGTCGGAGGCCGGGTTGCGACGGGTGTCGGGGATCGCGTCGGCATCCAGGGTCACATCTCGCGGGCCTTCCGACAAGAGGTCTACCCGCGACGATCGTGGAGGAAGCGTGTCAGCTTCGTCACACGCACGTAACGCGGCGGACCCCTCCCGGTAATCCAGGATCACCCCAGGTGGGCGATCCGACACGCCGAGGCGTGTCCCCCCGGTGGGGGACGGCCCCCGGCCCCGGCCGCGGGCGCGGGCGCAGCCCCGTACGGTGCTCATCGTGCCCGCTCGCCCCGTGCCCAGCCAGCCGTCCCGACCGGGCGGCGGTGACCGGCGCTCGCCGCTGCTCACGCTGCTGGGCGTGCTCGTCCTGCTCGAAGCCGTGTTGCTCGTGGCCGGTGCCGCCTACCTGCTGCACGGCCTCCTCGTCGAGGACGCCGCCGAGCCGGTCGCCGCCGGCTTCCTGGTGGTGACGGCGCTGCTGTTCGCCGCCGGTGTCGCCTTCTGCGGGCGCGGCCTGCTGCAGCGGGCGACCTGGGCGCGCTCGCCGGTGGTCGTGTGGCAGCTGCTGGAGCTGGCGGCCGGGCTGCCCGCCTTCAGCGGCGGGGCGCCCTGGCTCGGGCTCGTGCTCGTGCTGCCGGCCGCCGTCGTCCTCGTGGGGCTCTTCCTGCCGTCGGTCTCCGCGCAGATCTCCCGCTGAGGGCCGGGCCCCGACGGCCGGCGCTCAGCCGACCTCGACGTCGCCCAGGCCCTCGCGCAGCTGCGACAGCGTCCGGTTCAGCAACCGGGACACGTGCATCTGGGAGATGCCCACCTCCGCGGCGATCTGGGACTGCGACATGCCGCGCACGAAGCGCAGGGCGAGGATGCGCCGCTCGCGCGGCGGCAGCCCCGCCAGCAGCGGGCGCAGCGCCTCGCGGTTCTCCACGTTCTCCAGCGCCTCGTCCTCCCCGCCCAGGAGGGCCACCGGTGAGGTGGGGGAGCCGGTGTCCAGCGGCAGCGTGGAGTAGGCGTTCGCCGACTCCAGCACCTCCACCACGTCGTCGGGGTCCTGGCCCGTGCGCTCGGCGAGCTCCGCGACCGTCGGCGCCCGCCCCAGCTCCTGGGTGAGGCTCTCGCGGGCCTCGCCCAGCGCCCGACCGGCCTCCTGCACCCGGCGCGGGACGCGCATGGCCCAGCCCCGGTCGCGGAAGTGGCGCTTGATCTCGCCGAGCATGGTGGGCACCGCGTACGCCCCGAAGGGCACCCCGCGCTCGGGGTCGAAGCGGTCCAGGGCCTTCAGCAGGCCGATCGTGGCGACCTGGACGAGGTCGTCGTGCGGTTCGCCGCGTCCCAGGAAGCGGGCTGCGAGGTGCTCGGCCAGCGGCAGGTGGCGGCGCGTCAGCTCCTCGCGCAACCGGACCCGCTCGGGGTCGTCCGCGGGCAGCGCGGCCATGCGCGTCAGCAGGCGCGCACCCTCCTCGTCGCGGGCGGTGGCCTGGACGGCAGGGGTCTCGGTGACGTCGTCGTCGGGGTCTGCGCCGCGCAGCGGCCGGTCCTGCGGCACTTCGCTGTCGTCGATGCACCCAGGGTCGCCGGGTCGCGTCCGGCTCGCCACCGGACCACCCGGCGCGGTGCGGGCTCGTGCCGACCGGATCACCCGAGCCCCGTCGTCAGGCCGCCCGGGCTCCCCGAGCTGCGGCTGTGGCGCAGCACGATCCACGCCCCGTCGGCGGAGGTCCCGGTGAACACCTCGCCGACGAGGGCCTCCAGGACGGCCCAGGCGAAGCTGGAGCGCTCGGGCAGCTCGCGCGCGGGCCCGCGCACCTCCACCTCCAGGGTGCCGTCGCCCAGGCGGAAGGTGGCGGTGAGGTCCCCGCCGGGCGAGGGGCCCAGCAGCAGCGTGCAGGCCTCGTCGACGGCGATGCGCAGGTCCTCGATCTCGTCGAGGGTCAGGTCGAGGCGGGCCGCGAGCCCGGCGCTCGCGGTCCGCACGACGGTCAGGTACGCGGGATCGGCCGGGACCCGCAGCTCGACCATGTCGCTGCCGGTGTCGCGCGCGGTTTCGCTCACCGGGTCTCCGGTCGTGGGGGTCGACACGTACGAGGTCCTCTCCGGGGCTGCGGGCGCGGTGCCCGCGCACCAGCTTGGTAGGTGCTCACCGTAAGACAGCGAACACGTGGGGTCACTTCTGGTCGGCACCGGGGGTCGCCAGGGCCGCGAGCCGGGCACCGTCCAGGCGCCAGACCGTCCACTCGTCCTCCGCCCTCGCCCCGAGCGCGCGGTAGAAGGCGTGCGCCGAGGTGTTCCAGTCCAGCACCCAGAACTCCAGGCGGCCGAACCCGCGCTCCGCGCACAGGCGGCCCAGCTCGGCGAAGAACGCACGGCCGATGCCGAGACGGCGGTGCTCGGGGCGCACGAACAAGTCCTCCAGCCACATGCCCTGCCGTCCCAGCCACGTCGAGAACGTGGTGTACCACAGGGCCATCCCGGCGACCTCCACCCCGGCGGGGGTCCGCACCTCGGCCAGCACGCACCCGATGCCGGTGCCCGGCCGCAGGGCGCGCGCGAAGTCGTCGGCGGTGGCGGTGGCCGACTCCGGCGCCTGCTCGTACTCCGCCAGCTCGCGGACCAGCGCCGCGACGGCGGCGCCGTCGTCGGCGGTCGCCTGCCGCAGGGTGAAGGAGGGGCGGGACCCCCCGCCGTCGGTGCTCACGCGCCCACGGTAGTGGGGCGCTCACCGGGCCAGGCCACGCGCACACCGGTCCACCGGCCGTCGACGACGACGAACCCCGCACCCGGCCCCGGACCCGGCGCCGGCAGCGGCCGCCGCGCCACCACCTCGGCGGGCACCCGCCCGTCCCGCCCGAGCAGCAGGCAGGTGCGCGCCTGCGAGCGCACCACGGCGGCCAGCCCCCGGAAGGCGCCGACCAGCTCCCCGCCGTCCCCGGCCAGCACCAGCCCCCCGGCGGGCGCCCGCGCGGCGGTCAGCGCCCGCACGAGCACCTCCTCCGCACCCGCCTCCAGCGCGGTCGGCGAGGCGTCGACGAGCACCAGGCCCCCGCCCGCCAGTGCGGCCTCGAGCGCGTCGGCGCGCGCGCCGCGGGCCCACACCACCGCGCGGGCGCCACCGCCACCGCCGCCACCTGCACCGCCGCCACCTGCACCGCCGCCACCCCCACCGCCGCCACCTCCACCGCCGTCGCCCACCGCCCGGGCGAAGGCCGCCGCCAGGGTGCGCAGCGCGCTCGTGCGGCCGCTGCCCGCCGGACCGGCCACCACCAGCGGACGGCTCAGGTCCACCGCCACGACGGCGCCCGCGTCCCCGCCCACCCCCACCGGCAGCGCCGTCACCGGCCCCGGGGGCAGCGCGTGCACCGGCACCAGCGCGGGCAGCGCCGCAACCTCCAGCCGGGCCGCCCGCCCCGGCCGGTCCGCTCCGGCGCCCGGAGCCGTCGCGGGCTCGAGCACCTGCACCTCGAGGGCGACCCCCTCGCGCACCAGCAACCCGCGCCCCGGCGGCGCCGCCCGCGGGAGCTCCGCGGCCCGCAGGCCCAGCAGCGCCGCGTCCGCGCGGTCGGCCAGCCGCAGCAGCAGCACCTGCCCGCAGGCGGAGGCCACCGCGCCGGTCAGCAGCGCCCGGTCCCCGGTCAGCGCCACCCGCACGCCGACCGCCGAGGCCTCGCGCAGCAGCCGCAGCAGCGCGTCGGCGCCGCACCCGGGATCGGCGTCGGCGAGCGCGCCCGCGAAGGAGTCCCAGCCGTCGACGAGCAGGACCAGGTACGGCTCCAGCGGCTCGCCGGCGGCGCGCGCCCGCGCGTGCTCGGCCGGCAGGTCGGCCACGCCCGCGCGGGCGAACCGGGCGCGCCGGCGCTCGACCTCCTCCTGCAGCCGCTGCAGCAGCCGGCCGGCCCGCCACACCTCCTCGAGGCCCACGACCGAACCGGTGCAGCCGGTGCCCGCGAGGTCGCCGAGGCGACCGCCGGCGTCCAGCACGTGCACCTCCACCGGCACCGCGCACCGACCGGCCTGCGTCGCCAGCGCGCGCAGCAGCGTGCTGCGCCCGCTGCGGACGGTGCCCACCACGAGCAGGTGCTCCCCGCTCGCCAGGTCCCAGCCCGCGCTCGCGCGCCGCTGCTCGGCCGGCACGTCCAGCAGCCCCCACACCAGGACCGCCTCGCCCACGCCGTCCGCACCGGTCCCGGCACCGGTCCCGTCGCTCGGTGCGCCGGCGGGCAGGTCGCCGCGCCCGGCCCGGGCCGGCAGCGGCGGCAGCCACGGCGCGGGCGGGAGCGCCCGCCCGCGCAGCCGCACGGCCTCCCGCACGGCCGCCACCAGCCCCGGCAGGTCGTCCACGAGCTCACCGGCGGGCGGGGCCGGGGCGTCCGCGCGCCGCACGCGCACCCGCCCCCCGCGGCGGGGAGCGCGCAGGCTGGCCGCCTGCACCAGCTCCGGCGCCCGCGGACCGCGCCGCACCAGCGCCCGTCCCGGCAGCCGGTCGCTGAAGGCGGCGGGCGCCGGATCGCCCACGACGTCCTCGGCGTCGGCGCGCTCCTGCACCCGCAGCGCGATCCGCAGGTTGGTGTTCGCCCGGATCTCCGGGCTCACCACACCGGCCGGGCGCTGGGTGGCCAGCACCAGGTGCAGGCCCAGCGAGCGGCCCACGACGGCCAGCCGCACCAGCTCCTCCACGAAGGCGGGCAGCTCCTGCGAGAGCACCCGGAACTCGTCGACGACGAGCACCAGGCGCGCCAGCACCCCGGCCGGCAGGTCGGCGAGGTCGGCCGCACCGGCCCGCGCCAGCACGAGCTCGCGGCGGCGCACCTCCGCGCGCAGGCTGCGCAGCACCCGGCCGGCCAGCTGCTCGTCGAGGTCGGTGACCACCCCGGCCACGTGCGGCAGGCCCGCGCAGGCGCCGAAGGCGGCGCCGCCCTTGTAGTCGACGAGCACCAGCTGCAGCGCGTCCGGCGGGGCGCCGGCGGCCAGGGAGGCGACGAGGGACTGCAGCAGCACCGACTTGCCCGACCCGGTGGTGCCCGCCACGAGCGCGTGCGGGCCGTCGGCGGCCAGGTCGACCCGGCACGGCCCGTCCGCCCCGGCGCCCAGCACCGCCTGCAGCCCCGCGGCCGGGACCTCCCAGCGCCGCGCGAGGGCCGCACCCTCCAGCGGGCCCAGCAGCTCCGCGAGCCGGACGTCGCCGGGCACCTCGCCGCCACCGCCGCGCCCGCCCGCGTCCCGGACGGCGGCCAGGGCGCGGGCGCACCGCTGCGCCCACGCCGCACCGACGCCGTCGGCACGCGCGCGCGCCGTCCCGGCGGGGGTGCGCACGAGGGCCGGGGAGGTGGTCAGGTCCAGCAGCGTGCGGCACTCGGCCGGCAGCCCGGCCGCGGCCGCCTCCAGGCAGACCGGGTGGATCCCGTGCGCGGGCCCCTCCGCCAGCAGCACGCCCAGGGCGGGCTCGGCGCGCAGGGCGGCGCAGTCGTCGACCACCACGACGACGGCGGGCACCGCCGCAGCGGGTGCCCCGGGCCGCCCGGCCCGCGGGCGCCGCGCGTCCAGCTCCGCGCGCAGCGCGGCCAGCACCTGCGCGGGCGCCCCCGGCGACGGGCGGGAGTGCGGCAGCCAGGCCGTCCACGCCCAGTCCCGCGGGCAGCCCCCGTGCTCACCGCCGCCGTCGCCGGCCGGGCCGACGAGGACCAGGTGCACCTCCTCGGGGGAGTGCCAGGCCGCGACCTGGGCCAGCAGGTGGCGCACCACGCGCAGCCGGGCCTCGCGCGGCCCGGCGATCCCCAGGGCGCCCTCGTGCAGCGAGACCACCACCGGCACGTCGCGCAGCAGCGGCGGGGCCGACCCCTCGCCGCCGCGCTCGTCCGCCGGCCGCACGCTGCTGCCGGTGGCCGCGCGCTCGCCGAGCCCGGTGCGCAGGACGAGGTGGTCGCCGTCGCCGGGGCGGCGCTCGTACAGCCGGCTGCCGCGCTGCTCCGCCTGCGCGAGCAGCGCGGCGGGGTCGGGGAAGTCGTCGTGGGCGCGGGCGTGCTCCTGCGCCAGCGCCGCGTGGTGGCGGCGGCGGACCTCGGCGCGCGCGAGCGCCAGCGACCGCTCCGCGCCGGCGCGCTCGGCCGCTGCGCGGCGGCGCGCCGACCACCACTGCCCGCCGACGAGCACGGGCGAGGCCAGGCCCAGCAGCAGGGACAGCGGTGACCACAGCAGCGCCAGCGCCCCGGCCACCGCGAGGGGGACGAGCAGGGCGAGCACCGGCAGCGCGGGCGGTGGCGCCGGCGCCGGGCGCGCCGGCCAGCGCAGCACCTGCGCGGCGGTCGAGGCGCGCCAGCGCGGAGCCCTGTTGAGCAGCACGTGCCCGGCCCCGTCCGGGCGCGCCTGCGCGGCCTCGACCGCGGGCGGACCGACGGTCAGCACCGTGTCCCCGAGCCCCACCCGGGCCGGCAGCCGCAGCGCCGTGCGGTCGGCGAGCGCCCGCCGCCCGCCCTCGCGCAGCAGCGCCGTGCCGTTGAGCGAGCCGGCGTCGCGCACGAGCACCGTCCCGTCCGCGCGCACCTCGAGCACCGCGTGCCGGCGCGAGAGCGAGGGGTCCGCCAGCGCCGGCCGCCCCGAGCGCCCCACGACGTGGGCGCCCGTCCCGAGCACCAGGCGGCGGCCGGCGTCGGGACCCCCGCTGACGTGGACCACCACACCGTCCAGCGCCCCGTCCGCGGGGTCGCCGTCCGCGGGGTCGCCGTCCGCGGGGTCGCCGGCCGCGGGGTCGCCGGCCGCGGGGTCGCCGGCCGCGCCCGAGCGCACCTGCGCGCCCGCCAGCAGCGGCGGCAGCCCCAGGACCGCGCCGGCCACCGGGGAACCGCCCACGTGCAGCAGCCGCTCCCAGCCGGGCGGCCACGGGCCGGTGAGCTCCTCGACCTCGCGGCGCACGTCCGCGAAGGGGGTTCCGGCGGGGACGTCGACCTCGAGGTCGACCCCGAGGACGGTCAGGCGGAAGGGCACCGGCGGATCGTGGCAGCGGCGCACGGCCCGCCGGCCGCCGTCCACAACGCCCGGGGCGGCGCCGCGGGTTGTCCACATCACCCGAACGCCGCGGCCCGCGCCTGACCTACGGTGCCCCGGCGCGGGAGGGGCCCGCCGGTGCGGGTGGAGGAGTTCGGGTGGACGCGGTGCGGCTCGTCGAGGACGAGGTGCGGACCCTCGTGCGGCGGCGCACGGCCGCGGGCGGCTTCCACGGCGGCGCCGACGAGCTGCGCGAGCTCGTGGACGCCGCGGTCCTCGACTACGACCTGCGCTCGCTGGACGGCTCGCTGCCCGCCCTCGCCGACCGCGCCGCCGCCGTGCGCGACGTGGTCGCCGCGGTCTCGGGGTTCGGCCCGCTGCAGCGCTACTTCGACGACCCCGACGTCGAGGAGATCTGGATCAACGAACCCGGCAAGGTCTTCGTCGCCCGCGGCGGCGTCCCGGAGCTGACGACGACGATCCTCGACGAGGACGCCGTCGCCGAGCTCGTCGAGCGCATGCTGGCCAGCACCGGCCGGCGGGTGGACCTGTCCAGCCCGTTCGTCGACGCCTCGCTGCCCGACGGCTCGCGCGTGCACGTCGTCATCCCCGACGTGACCCGCCGGCACTGGGCGGTGAACGTCCGGCGCTTCGTCGCCCGCGCGCGGCGCCTGGACGACCTCGTCGACCTCGGCGCCCTGCCCGCGCAGGCGGCCGCCTTCCTCGCCGCGGCCGTCGCCTCCGGCCTGAACCTCCTGGTCTCCGGAGCGACCCAGGCGGGCAAGACGACCCTGCTGAACTGCCTGCTCGCGGCGGTCCCCGCGCAGCAGCGCATCATCACCTGCGAGGAGGTCTTCGAGCTGCAGGTCGCCGCCCGCGACGTCGTGGCCATGCAGTGCCGGCAGCCCAACCTCGAGGGCCGCGGGGAGATCCCGCTGCGCCGGCTGGTCAAGGAGGCGCTGCGCATGCGCCCCGACCGGCTCGTCGTCGGCGAGGTGCGCCAGGCCGAGAGCCTGGACCTGCTCATAGCCCTGAACTCCGGGCTGCCCGGTGCCGCCACGATCCACGCCAACTCCGCCGCCGACGCGGTGGCGAAGATGTGCACGCTGCCGCTGCTGGCCGGGGAGAACGTCACCAGCGCCTTCGTCGTGCCGGCCGTCGCGGCCAGCCTCGACCTCGTCGTCCACGCCGAGCTGGACCCCGACGGCCGGCGCCGGGTGCGCGAGGTCGTCGCCGTCACCGGCCGCTGCGAGGGCGGTGTCGTGGAGACCGCCGACGTCTTCGTCTCCGACGCCGCCGGTGCGCTCGTGCGCGCCGGCGGCTGGCCGCCGCACCGCGAGCGGTTCGCCCGCGCCGGTTTCGACCTGCCCGCCCTGCTGGCCGGGGCGCCCTGATGGGCGCCGCTCCCGTCGCGGTCGGCGCGCTGCTCGGCGCCGGGCTGTTCTGCCTGTGGTGGTCCTGCTGGCCGCGCCCGCGGGCCCACCACGCGCGGGACAGCCCGCGGCGCCGCCCGGTGCGGGCCGCCCTCGACGCCGCCGGGTGGGCGGACGTGCCCGCCGCCCTGCTGCCGTCGGCGTGCCTGCTGGCCGCGCTGCTGGCCGCGCTCGCGGTCGCCGGGAGCACCGGTGTCCTCGTGCTCGCGCTCGCGGCGGGCGCCGCCGCCGGCTGCGCCCCGGTGGCGGCGCTGCGCGCGCGCACCCGCCAGCGCAGCGGCGAGCGGGCCGCCGCGTGGCCGGACGTCGTCGACACCGTCGCCTCGGCGGTGCGGGCCGGGGCGCCCCTGCCGGACGCGGTGTGCGCGCTGGCCGTGCGCGGCCCGGTGCACCTGCGCCCCGCCTTCGCCCGCTTCGCCGTCGGCCACCGCTCCAGCGGCGCGTTCGAGCCCCAGCTCGCGCAGCTGCAGGCCGAGCTCGCCGACCCCGTCTTCGACCGCCTCGCGGCCACGCTGCGGATGACCCGGCAGGTGGGCGGCAGCGACCTCGGCGGCACGCTGCGGACCCTGTCGGCGTACCTGCGCGAGGACCAGCGCGCCCGCGGCGAGCTGCTGGCCCGGCAGAGCTGGACGGTCTCGGCGGCCCGGCTGGCCGTGGCCGCGCCCTGGCTGGTGCTGGCCCTGCTGGGGACCCGCCCGGGTGCGCTCGCCGTCTACGACACCCCGCGGGGCGCGGCCGTGCTCGTCACCGGTGCGCTCGTCTGCGCGCTCTCCTACCGCCTCATGGTGCGCCTGGGACGGCTGCCCGCGGCGCGCCGGGTGCTCGCGTGAGCCCCGCGGGCACCGGTCTGCTGCTGGGCTCGCTGTGCGGCGCCGGGTGCTGGCTGCTGGCGCGGGCGCTGCCCGTGCGCCGCGCCCCCGCCCTGGAGGACCGGGTGGGCCCCTACCTGGGCGCTCGCGGCGGCGGTCCCGGCGACCGGCTGCGCACCGCGCTGCTGGCCGCCGGCGCCCGCGCCGGCGGGGCGCTCGGCTCCACCGAGGTCGTCCGCCGCCGCCTGGCCGTGCTCGACCCCGACCGCGACCCGGCCCAGCACCGCGCCGAGCAGGTGCTGTGGGCCTTCGCCGGGGTGGCGCTCGCCGCGCTGGCCGCTGCGGCGCTCGCCGCCCGCGGGCAGGTGCACCCCGTGGGGGTGCTGGCCCTGCTGCTGGCCGGCGGCCTCGGCGGCGCCCTGCTGCGCGACCGCGTCCTGGCGGGCGCCGTGCGGCGCCGGCGCGCCGAGGTGCTCGAGGACCTGCCCGCGGTCGCGGAGCTGCTGGCCCTGTCGGTGGGCGCGGGCGAGAACGTCGCGGCCGCGCTGGAGCGGGTCGCCGCCGGAGGTGGACCGCTGTGCGCGCAGCTGCGCCGCGCGCTCGGCGAGGTGCGCACCGGGACCCCGCTGCTGGAGGCCCTGGCCGCCCTGGCCGACCGGCTGGGGGTGGGTGCGCTCGACCGCTTCGTCGACGGCCTCGCCGTGGCCGTGGAGGCCGGCAGCCCGCTGGCGGAGGTGCTGCGCGCCCAGGCCGGGGACGTGCGCGAGGCGCAGCGGCGCCGGCTGCTGGAGGAGGGCGGGCGCCGCGAGGTGCAGATGCTCGTGCCCGTCGTCTTCGGCGTCCTGCCCGTGACCGTCGTCTTCGCCGTCCTGCCCGGCCTGGCGCAGCTGCAGCTCGGCTGAACCCCCACCCACCCCCACCCACCCCTCGCCCGTCCCGGCACCGGACCGACCCGGCGCCGCACCGACCCGTCCACCACACCCCGGAGGAAGCCGTGACCCTCGACCTGCACACCCTGCGCACCTGGCTGGCCCGGGCGCTGCGCACCGGCGACGACCGCGGCGACGTGCCCGGCTGGGTGCTGGTGACCCTCATGACCGCCGGTCTCGTCGTCGGCCTGTGGGCCGTGGCCGGCCCGCGCCTGGAGGCGTTGTTCACCCAGGCCATGGACGCCGTCGTCGGGCAGCTGTGACGGGGACCGCCCCGGGCGCCGGGGCCCGCGGCGACGAGGGGTCCGCGGTCGCGGAGTTCGCGGCCGTCGCCGGGGTGCTGGCGCTGCTGTTCGCGGCGCTCGTCCAGCTCGCCGTCGTGCAGCACGTGCGGGCGACGGCGGTGGACTGCGCGGGGGAGGGTGCGCGCCACGGGGCGCTCGCCGGCAGCAGCCCCGCCGCGGGGGCGGCCCGCACCCGCGAGCTGCTGGCCGCCTCGCTGTCACCGCGCTTCGCCGAGCACGTGGACGCCCGCGTCGTGCGGCGCGGCGGGGCGGCCGTCGTCGAGGTGCGCGTGCAGGCGCCGCTGCCGGTGCTGGCCCTGCTCGGCGCGGACCGCGCCCTGCGCGTCAGCGGGCACGCCGCCCTGGAGGGCGCCGCGTGAGCCCGGTGGCCCGCGAGCGCCGCGGGTGGCGCGGCCGCGCCGACGAGGGCAGCGCCGCCGTGGAGTTCCTCGCCGTCGGGGTGCTGCTGCTGGTGCCGCTGGCCTACCTCGTGCTGACGCTGGGGCGCTTGCAGGCGGCCACCTTCGCGGCCGAGTCCGGCGCCCGGGAGGCCTCGCGGGTGCTGGCCAGGACCGACGGCGAGGCCACCGCCCGCCGGTGGGCGCAGGAGGCGGTCGTCCTGGCGCTGGCCGACCAGGGGTTCACCGCGGCCCCCGGTGCGCTGGAGCTGGAGTGCGCGGCGGACCCGTGCCGCTCCCCGGAGGCGGTGGTCGCGGCGACCGTGCGCGTGGAGGTGGCGCTGCCCCTGCTGCCGGGGGCCGTGCCGGTGCAGGTGCGCCGGGTGGCCGTCGCCGACCGGTTCGTCGGCTCGTGAGCACCGCCGGTCCGCGCGACGAGGGGCGCATCGCGCTGCTGTCGCTGGGCTTCGCCCTCGTCGCGGTGCTGCTCGTTCTGGCGCTCGCCTCCGCCTCCGCGGTGCACCTGCAGCGCAAGCGGCTGGTGGCGCTGGCCGACGCGGCGGCGGCGGACGCGGCCGACGCCGTCGACGAGCGCGTCTACTACGGCGCCTCCTCCGCGACCGGCGGCGGTGCGGGCGGAGCCGGTGGTGCGGGCGGGCGGGTGCTGCTCTCGGACGGCTCGGTGCGCGCGAGCGCCGAGGACTACCTGCGCCGCCACGGCGACCTGCCCGGTGCGTTCGTCGCGCCGGGCACCGGCACCTCCGACGGCCGCACGGCCGAGGTGGTGCTGGCGGTGCGGGTGCGCCCGCCGTTCGCCGACGTCGTGCCCGGTGCCCCGGGCGCGGACGGCCTGCTGCTGCGCGCGCGCAGCCGCGCGGTGGCGGTGCTGCGCTGAGGGGTGCTGCGCCGGGGGGTGCGCGGACCTGCGCCGGGGCCCGCGCTGTGCGAGCGTGCGGGGCGTGACCGACCTCGACGGCGCTGCCGTCCTGCTCACCGGTGCCGGCGGGGGGCTGGGCCGCCCGATCGCCCGGCGGCTGGCCGCGGCCGGCGCCCGGCTGGTCGTCAGCGGCCGCGACGCCGCCCGCCTGGAAGGGCTGGGGCACCCGGTGCTCGCGGACCTGCGCCTGCCGGGGGAGCCGGAGCGGCTGGTGGAGGAGGCCGTGGCGCACCTGGGGCGCCTGGACGGCCTCGTGCACGCGGCGGGGGTGGTCGCCTTCGGCCCGGCGGGGGAGGCCGACGACGACCTGCTCGACGAGCTGTTCCTGGCCGACGCGATCGGGCCGGTGCGCCTGCTGCGCGCGGCGGTGCCGCACCTGCTGCGGGCGCAGGCGCAGCGGCCGGGGGCGTTCGCGGCGGTCCTGAGCGCCGTGGTCGCCGAGCGCCCGCAGCCGGGGATGGCCGCGTACTCGGCGGCCAAGGCGGCGCTGAGCGCGTTCACCCGGGCGCTGGCCGGCGAGGTGCGCCGCGAGGGGGTGCGGGTGCTCGACGTGCGCCCGCCGCACACCGAGACGGGGCTGGCGGGGCGGCCGGTGGCCGGCAGCGCGCCGCGGCTGCCGCGGGGGCTGGAGCCGGACGCGGTGGCCGAGCGCGTCGTGGCCGCGCTGGCCGGCGGCGAGCGGGAGCTGCCCTCCACCGCCTTCGGCTGAGCGGGCACCGGCGCCCGGCTGGGGCGCCGGGTGCACCACCGGGGGCGCGAGCGGGTGGGGAGGGGGCGGGCGGACGTAGACTCGTCGGTCGTGGCCATCGACTTCCCCTCCGAGATCTCCGCCCTCCGCACGACCTACGGGTCGATCCGGGAGGTGTCGGACCTGGAGGGGCTGCGCAAGGAGCTGGCCGACCTCAACGAGCAGGCGGCCGCGCCGGACCTGTGGGACGACCCCGAGAGCGCCCAGACGGTGACGAGCCGCCTGTCGTCGGTGCAGGCCGAGCTGGACCGCATCGAGAAGATGGGCTCGCGCATCGACGACCTCGAGGTGCTCGTGGAGCTCGCCGAGGGCGAGGGCGACGCCGACTCCCTGGCCGAGGCCGAGGAGGAGCTCACGAGCATCAAGAAGTCGCTGGAGGAGCTGGAGGTCCGCACCCTGCTCTCCGGCGAGTACGACCCCCGCGAGGCCCTGGTGACGATCCGCTCGGAGGCCGGCGGCGTGGACGCCGCGGACTTCGCGGAGATGCTCATGCGGATGTACCTGCGCTGGGCCGAGCGCAAGCACTACAAGACGGAGGTCTACGACACCTCCTACGCCGAGGAGGCGGGCATCAAGTCGGCGACGTTCAAGGTCGCCGCGCCCTACGCCTACGGCACCCTGTCCGTCGAGCAGGGCACCCACCGCCTGGTGCGCATCTCGCCCTTCGACAACCAGGGCCGCCGCCAGACCTCCTTCGCCGGCGTGGAGGTCCTGCCGGTGGTGGCCGAGACCGACCACATCGACATCCCCGAGAACGACGTGCGCGTGGACGTGTACCGCTCTTCGGGCCCGGGTGGGCAGTCGGTCAACACCACCGACTCCGCGGTGCGCCTGACCCACATCCCCACCGGCATCGTCGTCACCTGCCAGAACGAGAAGTCGCAGCTGCAGAACAAGGCCGCGGCCATGCGCGTGCTGCAGGCCAAGCTGCTGGAGAAGGCCCGCCAGGACCGCCAGGCCGAGCTGGACGCCCTCAAGGGCGAGGACTCCGGCTCGTGGGGCAACCAGATGCGCTCCTACGTCCTGCAGCCGTACCGGATGGTCAAGGACCTGCGCACCAACCACGAGGTCGGCAACGCCGAGGCCGTCTTCGACGGCGACATCGACGGCTTCCTGGAGGCCGGCATCCGCTGGCGCCGCCAGAGCGAGGACTGAGCGGCCCGGGCGTTCACCCGGACGGCCCAGTGCGGTCGCGCCCCGTCAGCGGACCGTAGAGTGAAGGACGGCCAGGCAGCACCACCTCCTCCCGTCCCCGAGACTGGCCACCCACCGAGTGATCACCTTCGAGCAGGTCAGCAAGGTCTACGGCGAGGGGCACCGCCCCGCGCTCGCCGAGGTGACCCTCCAGATCGACCGCGGCGACTTCGTCTTCCTCGTCGGCCCCTCCGGCTCGGGCAAGTCGACCTTCCTGCGGCTGGTCCTCAAGGAGGAGAAGGCGAGCCGGGGGACCGTGCAGGTCGCCGGGCGCGACGTGGGCCGGCTGCGCAGCTGGAAGGTGCCGGGGCTGCGCCGCCAGATCGGCGTGGTCTTCCAGGACTTCCGGCTGCTGGCGGACAAGTCCGTCTACGAGAACGTCGCCTTCGCGCTGCAGGTGCTCGGCAAGCCCCGCCACGTCATCGCCCAGACCGTGCCGGAGACCCTCGGCCTGGTCGGCCTGACCGGCAAGGAGCGCCGCCGCCCGCACGAGCTGTCCGGCGGTGAGCAGCAGCGGGTGGCGATCGCCCGCGCCTTCGTCAACCGGCCGGCGATCCTGCTGGCCGACGAGCCCACCGGCAACCTCGACCCGGAGACCAGCGTCGGCATCATGAAGCTGCTGGACCGCATCAACCGCACGGGGACGACGATCGTGATGGCCACCCACGACGACGACATCGTCGACCAGATGCGCAAGCGCGTCGTCGAGCTGCGCGACGGCCGCGTCGTGCGCGACGAGGACCGCGGCGTGTACGGGTCGGGCCGCTGATGCGCGTCGGGTTCGTCCTGGGCGAGATGTTCGCCGGGCTGCGCCGCAACATCACCATGACCCTGTCGGTGGTCCTGGTGACCATGGTGTCGCTGTTCTTCTTCGGCGCCGGGCTGCTCGTGCAGCAGCAGGTGTCCATCCTCAAGGGCGACTGGTACGACCGCGTGCAGGTCTCGATCTTCCTGTGCGGGGAGGACAGCCCGGCCGAGGCGTGCCCGGAGGGCGCGATCACCGCGGCCCAGCGCGACGCGCTGCGCTCGCAGCTGCAGGCCGACCCGCTCGTGGACGAGGTCTTCTACGAGTCGCAGGCGGACGCCTTCCGCAACTTCCAGCAGATGTACGACACCTCCATCACGGCCAACGTCACCGCCGAGCAGCTGCCGGAGTCGTTCCGGGTGCGCCTGAGCGACCCCTCCCGCTACCAGGAGGTGACGGCGGAGTTCGCCGACGCGGCCGGGGTGGAGGACGTGCCCGACCAGCGGGCGATCCTGGAGCCGCTGTTCACGGTGCTCAACACGGCCACCCAGATCGCCCTGGGCCTGGCCGCGCTCATGCTGCTGTGCTCGGTGATGCTGGTCTCCACCACGATCCGGCTGACGGCCTTCAGCCGCCGCCGCGAGACGACGATCATGCGGCTGGTCGGGGCCTCCCGCGCGCTGATCCAGCTGCCCTTCGTCCTGGAGGGCGTCATCGCCAGCCTGCTGGGCGGCCTGCTCGCCTCGGCGGCGCTGTGGGCGATGGTGCACTTCGGCGTCGCGCGGCTGCGGGCGCGGCCGGGCTTCACCACCCGCCTCATCGACACCCACGACGTGCTGTGGCAGACGGCGCCGGTCATCCTGGCCGTCGGGCTGGTGTTCGCGATCGGCGCATCGCTGTTCAGCCTGCGACGCTGGCTGAAGGTCTAGACTCGAAGGTCAGCCCGAGGGACCGAGCAGACCACGAGGAGGAGCGACGTGCCGCGCGAGACCGGTCGCAAGGTGATCGCCAGCAACCGCAAGGCGCGCCACGACTACTTCATCGAGGACACCTACGAGGCGGGCATCAGCCTCATGGGCACCGAGGTCAAGGCCCTGCGGATGGGCCGCGCCTCGCTGGTCGACGGGTTCGCCCAGATCGACCGCGGCGAGATGTGGCTGGAGGGCGTGCACATCCCCGAGTACGTGCAGGGGACGTGGACCAACCACACCCCGCGCCGGCGCCGCAAGCTGCTGCTGCACCGCGCCGAGATCGACAAGTGGATCGGCAAGGTCCGCGAGTCCGGTCTGACGATCGTGCCGCTGTCGCTGTACTTCAACGACGGCAAGGTCAAGGTCGAGATCGGCCTGGCGCGCGGCAAGAAGAACTACGACAAGCGCCACGCGCTGCGCGAGCGGCAGGACCGCCGCGAGGCCGAGCGCGCCATGTCGATGCGCCAGGACCGCTGACCCGGGACCGCCGGCCCCGGGAACAAGCGGCGGGTGCGCGCCGTTGACGTGTACGCTGGCACTGCTGGTGACAGCGACAACTCAACAAGGGGATGACAGGTTTCGACGTCGGTCGTCGAGCCAGGGGAAGCGGGTCGAGGATGCACGGTCATCTCGTCAACGCTCCGTGCAAACCAATAGGTGCCGATTCCAAGCGCACCGAGTTCGCCCTCGCCGCCTGAGCGAGTGCGACTCTGTCAGCCCGGGTGAGCTCCCGCCCCGGGTCCTGGCATCGACTAGGGGGCTCACCTCTCACCGAGGTCGCGTAGGTGAGAGGGACACGCAACGCGGCTGGGCCCGGCGATGACATGCCTGTGTGAGCATCGGGGCCGAGCAGACCGCTGAACAGGATGCACCCGGAGAAGCCCTGGTACCACGCTGACGGACGCGGGTTCGATTCCCGCCATCTCCACCACCTGTCCCGCCCCCGGTCCTACGACCGGGGGCGGACCCCGTCCCGGGCGGTTCCGCCCCCGCTCCGACGCGCCGGTGCCCACCTCCCCGGCAGCCTCGAGCCATGGACATCCTCACCGCCCGTGGTCTGGTCATGACCTACGGCTCCACCCGCGCTCTCGACGGCGTCGACGTCACCCTGCGCGCCGGGGAGTCGGTCGCCGTCATGGGGCCCTCCGGCTCCGGCAAGACGACGCTGCTGCACGTGCTCGCCGGCATCGTGCGCCCCACCTCCGGCTCGGTCGACCTGGCCGGCACCGAGCTCACCGCGATGAGCGACGCGCGGCGCACGCAGCTGCGCCGCACCGACTTCGGCTTCGTCTTCCAGTCCGGCCAGCTGCTGGACGAGCTGCCCGCGGAGGAGAACGCCGCGCTGCCGCTGATGCTCGGCGGCCTCGACCGCGCCACCGCCACCGCCCGCGCCCGCGACCTGCTGGCCCGCCTCGGCCTGGCCGGCACGGAGCGCCGCCGGCCGGGGGAGCTGTCCGGCGGGCAGGCGCAGCGGGTGGCCATCGCCCGCGCCCTCGTCGGCCGGCCCAAGGTCGTCTTCGCCGACGAGCCGACGGGGGCGCTGGACCAGGCCACCGGCCGCGAGGTCCTCGACCTGCTCACCGGTGCCACCCGGGCCCAGGGCTCCACCCTCGTCGTCGTCACCCACGACGCCGGGGTCGCCCGCTGGTGCGACCGCACGCTGGCCGTGCGCGACGGGCGCGTCGTGCAGGAGTTCCGCGCCCCGCTCACCGGGGCGGTGCAGCCGTGACCGGCGCCCTGCGGCTGTGGTTCACGCTGGCCCGGCACGTGCAGGGCACCCGCTCCGGCGGCGGCCGGCTGCCGAGCGTGCTGGCCGTCGTGGCGTTCGCGGTCACCACCTGGTCGGTGCTGACGGTCGCCGGGGGCGTGCAGGCGTTCGCCGAGCGCGCGGCCGCCCCCGGCGCCGGCCCCGACGCGCAGACCTACCCGTTCCTGTCGTGGGTGTCGGTGGCCCTGCTGCTCGTGCCCACCGCCACCCTCGGGGCGGCGGCGGCCCGCCTCACCGTCGCCCGCCGCGACGAGCGGCTCGCGCGGCTGCGCCTGGCGGGGGCCACCAGCGCCCAGATCGGGCTCGTCGCCCTGCTGGACGCGGCGGCGCAGGCCGTCGCCGGTGCCGCGCTGGGCGTGGTGGCCAACCTGCTGGCCACCCCCGCGGTGGCGCTGCTGCGCTTCCAGGGCCGCCCCTTCGAGCCGGCCGAGCTGCGGCTGGGGCCGGTCCTGGTGCTGGCGACGGCGGGGGCGGTGCTGCTGGTCTCGCTGCTCTCGTGCGCGGTGAGCCTGCGGCGGGTGGCCATCACCCCGCTCGGCGTGGCGCAGCGCCTGCCGGTCGCCGGGCTCAGCTGGGCGCGGGTGCTGCCCGTGCTGCTGCTCGGCGGCGGGTTCGTGGCCGCCTTCAACGCCGCCGGCGCGCTCTTCGGCCTCGGGCAGGCCTTCGGGGCGCTGGTGCTGGTCGGCTTCCTCGCGGGCGCCTTCGCCGTCTTCAACCTCGTCGGCCCGCTGCTGGTCTCCGTGCTGGGTCGGCTGCTGGCGCGGCGGGCCCGCGGGGTGCCGACGCTGCTGGCGGCCCGCCGGATGGTCGACGACCCCAAGAGCACCTGGCGCAGCGTGGGCGGGATCTCGCTGGTGACCTTCGTCGCCGGCTGCCTGAGCGTGACCCCCGGCCTGACGGCGGACGCGCAGGAGGGCGAGCAGGTCCTGCTCGCCGACATCGGCACCGGTGCGGCCGTCACCCTCGTCATCGCCGCGGTGCTGGCGGCCGTCTCGACGGGGGTCACGCAGGCCTCGCGGGTGCTGGACTCGCGCACGCAGTACCGGACCCTGCACCTGGGCGGCACCGACGTCGCCGTCCTGCACGCCGCCCGCTCGCGGGAGACGTGGGTGCCGCTGGTGGTCACGATGGGCGGGGCCGCGCTGCTGGCGCTGCTGATCGTCTCCCCGGTGATCGGGCTGCTGGGGTCGGCGCCCGTGGGCGTGCTGCAGTTCGCCGGGTGCGCGGCCGGCGGGGCGGGGCTGGTGCTGCTCGCCTCCCGCGCCAGCAGGCCGCTGGTCGAGGCCGCGGCCGCCGGCGCCGGTGCGGGGGTCGGCTCCCGGTGAGCCGCCGATCCGCCCAGCGGTGAGTCCCGACCCGAACACTCTGTGTCGCAACGTGTCCGCCGACCCGGGCATCTTCGGTCGGTGGCACGGGCGTGTCGCGCGCCGCCTCGTAGCGTCGGGTGCAGGACGACCCGCCCGGGTCGCCGGACCGAGGGGGTACGCGTGCAGGACGCCGACTACCGGCGCCTCGTCGAGGAGTCCCCGATCGCCACGTTCCTCGTGCGCGCGGGGCGGCGGGACCCCGCCCGCACGCTGCTGTGGGCCAACGCGGCGGCGCTGGAGCTGCTCGGGCGCGCGGCCTACGAGGTCGTCGGCCGCCCGCTGGAGGAGTTCGTGCACCCCGCCGACCGCGAGGACGTCGCGGCCCTGCTGCAGGCGGGCGGGCCCGCGCAGCGCGGTGCCCTCGAGTGGCGGATGCTGCGCGCCGGCGGCGGCACCGCCACCGTCGAGGTGCTGACGGCCGCGGTGGACGCCGACGGCGAGGACGCGCTGAGCCTGGCCTGCTGGGACGTCTCCCAGCACGTGGAGCGCACCCGCGACCTCACCCACCGCGCCACCCACGACCTGCTCACCGGCCTGCCCGACCGCGGGCTGCTGGAGGACCGCTGGGCGCAGGCGCGCTCGCGGGCCCGGCGCAGCGGTGTCGCGCCCGTCGTGGCCTTCTGCGACGTCGACGACCTCAAGCGCGTCAACGACCTGCACGGCCACGCCGCCGGCGACGCCGCCCTCGTCGCGGTCGCCGGGCGGCTGCGCAGCGCCGCCCGCGGCGAGGACACCGTCGCCCGCTTCGGCGGCGACGAGTTCATCGTCCTCGTCGAGGCCGCCGACGTGGAGCCCGAGGTGCTCGCGGCCCGGCTGCGGGAGGCCACGGCCGCGGTGCCGGTGCAGCTGCCGGACGGGACGTCGGCGACCCTCTCGTGCAGCGTCGGCCTCGTGGTCGACGACCTGGCGCGCACGAGCGCCGAGGTGCTCGCCGAGGCGGACCGGCGCATGTACGAGGACAAGCGCCGCCCGCGCTGAGCGCCTCCCCGGCGGGTGCGCCCGGCGGGCGCGACGTAGCGTGCGCTGGCGTGAGCCGACTGCTGGAACCCCTGACCCTGCGAGGCACGACCTTCGCGCACCGCGCGTGGGTGTCGCCGATGTGCCAGTACTCCTGCGACCCCGAAACCGCCCCCGGCGTGCCGAACGACTGGCACCTGGTGCACCTGGGCTCCTTCGCCGTCGGCGGCGCCGCCCTCGTCGTGACCGAGGCCGCGGCCGTCGTGCCCGAGGGGCGCATCACCCCGCACGACGCCGGCCTGTGGAACGAGGAGCAGGCGGCGGCCTGGTCGCGCGTCGTCGACTTCCTGCACGCCCAGGGCGCCGCGGCGGGCGTCCAGCTCGCCCACGCCGGCCGCAAGGCCAGCACCCACCGCCCGTGGTCGCCGGTGCAGGGCAGCGTGGCGCCCGCCGAGGGCGGCTGGGGGACCGTGGGCCCCAGCGCGCTGGCCCACGGCGACCTCGCGGTGCCCACCGCGCTGGACGAGGCGGGTCTGCGGCGCGTGGTGGAGGCGTTCGCGGCGGCCGCCCGCCGCGCCGACGAGGCCGGCTTCGACGTCGTCGAGCTGCACGCCGCGCACGGCTACCTGCTGCACCAGTTCCTCTCGCCGCTGTCCAACCACCGCACCGACGCCTACGGCGGCGACCTCGCCGGCCGCAGCCGGCTGCTGCTGGAGGTGCTGGACGCCGTGCGCGCGGTCTGGCCGCAGGACAAGCCGGTCTTCGTGCGGCTGTCCACCTCCGACTGGGTCGAGGGCGGCTGGGACGTGGAGGACTCGATCGAGCTGGCCCGGTGGCTGGCCGAGCGCGGCGCCGACCTCGTCGACGCCAGCTCCGGCGGCAACGCCCCCGAGCAGCGCATCCCCGTCGGCCCGGGCTACCAGGTGCCCAACGCCGGGCGGGTGCGCCGCGAGGCGGGCGTGCCGGTGGCCGCGGTCGGCCTCATCCTCGAGCCCGCCCAGGCCGAGCAGGTCCTCGTCAGCGGCGAGGCGGACGCCGTCTTCCTGGGCCGCCCGCTGCTGACCGACCCGCGCTGGCCCCAGCGGGCGGCCCTCGCGCTGCACGACGTGCGCGCCGTCGCCTGGCCCCCGCAGTACGTGCGCGCCACGCGCGAGGACGTCCCGCTCGTCCAGCCGCGCGGGTGAGCACAGAATGGAGGGGTGACCAGCCAGCTGCCCTCCACGACCCTCACGGGCCGCCTGCTGCTCGCGACGCCGTCGCTGACCGACCCGAACTTCGACCGCACCGTCGTCCTCGTGCTCAACCACGACGAGGACGGCGCGCTCGGCGTCGTCGTCAACCGTCCGCTGGACGTGGACGTCGACGCCGTGCTGCCCGGCTGGCAGCCGTTCGCGACGGCGCCCGGCAAGCTCTTCCAGGGCGGCCCGGTCGCCCTCGACTCCGCCCTGGGCCTGGTGGCGGTGCCGGGGGACCGGCCGGACCCGCTGGGGGTGCGCCGCGTCTTCGGGTCGGTGGGGCTGGGCTCGGTCGGGCTGGTCGACCTGGACACCCCGCCCGAGGCCGTCGTCGCCGAGCTGTCGGGCCTGCGCATCTTCGCCGGCTACGCGGGCTGGAGCGCCTCCCAGCTGGAGTCGGAGATCTCCGAGGGCGCGTGGTTCGTCCTGCCGGCCGAGGCGCGCGACCCCTTCTCCGACACCCCGCAGACCCTGTGGTCGCAGGTGCTGCGCCGCCAGGGCGGCGACCTGGCCCTGGTGGCCAGCTTCCCGGCGGACGTGACGCTCAACTGACGTGACGCTCGGCCGACGCGGCGCCCGGCCGACGCGGCACCGCCCGTCACCGGCGCCGCGTAGCATCGCGGCATGAGCTCGCCGACCGACGACCCGTTCCGCACCCGGCCCGAGCAGGCGCCGTCGACGACCCCCTCGCGCACCGCCGTCCTCGACCGCGAGGAGCGGGTCGAGGAGGAGGTCCAGCCCGGTGACCACGAGCGCTTCGCGCACTACGTCAAGAAGGAGAAGATCATGGAGTCCGCCCTCTCGGGCGACCCCGTGATCGCGCTCTGCGGCAAGGTGTGGGTGCCCGGGCGCGACCCCAAGCGCTTCCCCGTGTGCCCGACGTGCAAGGAGATCTACGAGAGCCTGACCGGCGGCGGGGACGGCGGCGGCGAGGACTCCTGAGCCCGGCGACCCGCGCGCCGCTGCCGGGGCGCGCTCCCGGCCGTCGTCTACGGTGGACGGACCGATGAGCACGACACACCACGAACCCCAGCTGGCCCTGTCGGGCACCACGTCCGGTCCCGTCGTCGACGCCCCCGGCGCCGCGGCCGCCCGGCCCCTGCGCGCGTGGCAGCACGCCGCGCTCGAGCAGTACTTCGACCCCGCCGCGGGCGAGCGCGAGGACTTCCTCGTGACGGCGACGCCCGGGGCGGGCAAGACGACGTTCGCGCTCGCGCTGGCCCGGCGGCTGCTGGACTCGCGGCGGGTGGACCGGGTCGTCGTCGTGGCCCCCACCGACCACCTGCGCACCCAGTGGGCCGAGGCGGCCCACCGCGCGGGCATCGAGCTGGACCCGACGATGACCAACGCCGTGGGACCGGTGCGCGCGGACGTGAGGGGCTACGTCACCACCTACGCGCAGGTGGCCGGGCACCCGATGCTGCACCGCGCCCGCGCCACCGCGAAGAAGTCCCTGGTGATCATGGACGAGATCCACCACGCGGGCGACGGCCTGTCGTGGGGCGACGCGGTCTCGGAGGCCTTCGGCGACGCCCGCCGCCGGCTGTCGCTGACGGGCACGCCGTTCCGCACCAAGGCCGACGAGCGCATCCCGTTCGTCAGCTACGTCGAGGACGACTCCCCGGAGTCCGAGGGCGGGCTGCGCAGCGCCGCGGACTACACCTACGGCTACAAGGAGGCGCTCGCCGACGGCGTCGTGCGCCCCGTCGTCTTCGCCGCCTACACCGGCACCTCCCGCTGGCGGAACTCCGCCGGGGAGGTCGTGGCCGCCTCGCTGACCGACGCCAGCACCAAGGCCGTGGAGTCGCTGGCGTGGAAGACGGCCCTGGACCCGCGCGGGGACTGGGTGCCGCACGTCATCGCGGCGATGGACGAGCGGCTGAACCACCTGCGCGAGCACGGCATGCACGACGCCGCGGGCCTGGTGCTGGCCTCCGACCAGGACGACGCCCGCGCCTACGCCAAGATCGTGCAGCGCGTCACGGGGGAGAAGCCGGCGCTCATCCTCTCCGACGACCCCAAGGCCTCCCAGCGGATCTCCGAGTTCGCCGAGTCCGACCAGCGCTTCGTCGTCTGCGTGCGGATGATCTCCGAGGGCGTCGACGTGCCGCGCGCGGCCTGCCTGGCCTGGATGACCTCCTACCGCACGCCGCTCTTCTTCGCCCAGGCCGTCGGCCGCGTCGTGCGCTCGCGCCGGCGCGGGGAGTCCGCGACCGTCTTCCTGCCCGCGGTCCGCCCGCTGCTCGCGCTGGCCGCGGAGATGGAGAGCGACCGCAACCACGTCATCCCGCCGCCGGCGTCGGTGTCCTCCGAGGAGGTCGACGAGGGCGGGCTGGACCTGCTGCCGCCGCCCGAGCGCGAGGCGGGCGGGCCCAAGGAGTACGAGGCGCTGGAGGCGCAGGCGGAGTTCGCGCACGTCCTGCACGGCGGGCGGGCCGTCACCGGCGCGCTGGAGCCGGTGCAGGTCAGCGCGGAGGAGGAGGACTACCTCGGCCTGCCGGGCCTGCTGTCCCCGGAGCAGACGGCCACGCTGCTGGCCCAGCGCGACGCGGAGATCCGCAAGCGCGCGGCGAGCCCGCGCCCGGTCGGCGAGGAGGACGCGCCCGTCCCGGCGCCGCAGGCCGAGCAGGCCGAGGAGGCCACCTGGCACACGGCGGCGCTGCTGCGCAAGGAGATCCACGGCCTCGTCGGGCGCATCGCCGCGGGGCGGCAGCTGCCGCACGCCACCGTCTACGCCAAGGTGCGCACGGCCGTGCCGGGGCCCCCGTCCGCCTCGGCGCCCGTGGAGGTGCTGCGCCGCCGGCGCGACCACCTCCTGTCCCTGCTCTGACCGGTAGGTTGCGACAGTGCCCGAGATCGTCCAGCGGACCATGGTCCGCGCTCCCGTCGCCGACGTCTTCGAGGTCTCCCTCGACCTCGACGTGGAGCGGGTCGCCGGCCGCCGCTACCGGGTCCGCGCCGTCGAGGGCGCCGGGCGCACCAGCGGCCGCATCGAGCTGGGGGAGAAGGTGCGCTGGCGGCTGCGGGTGCTGGGGGTCCCGCTGACGCACACCTCGCACATCGTCGAGCTGGAGCGCCCGCGGCGCTTCGTCGACCAGATGGAGCGGGGCGCGTTCGCGGAGTTCCGCCACGAGCACTCCTACGAGGCCGAGGGCCCGCAGATGACGATCATGACCGACCGGATGTCCTGGCGCTCGCCGTGGGGGCTGCTCGGCCGCGTCGCCGACCTGCTCTTCGTCACGCGGACCCTGCACCGGCTGCTCGCGGACCGCAACTCCGAGATCGTCCGCCGCTTCAGCTGAGGAACCGCCCGGCGGCGCCGCCCGTTGGCCAGGCATGGGTTTCCTGGACTCGCTGAAGAACAAGGGCCTGCTCGCGGGCGACCAGCTGAAGACGAAGGTGGGGCAGTTCAAGAGCAAGGACTTCGCGGAGGCCAGCATGGCCACCTGCGCGCTCATCGCCGCCGCCGACGGCAGCATCGACCCCTCCGAGCGGCAGAAGACCGCCGCGTTCATCGCCGGCAACGACGTGCTGTCGGTGTTCGACGCGGGCCAGCTGCGGGAGTCCTTCGACCGCTGGTGCGGCAAGCTGACCGCCGACTACGACTTCGGCAAGATCGAGGCGCTGCAGGCGGTCGGCAAGCTGCGCAGCAAGCCCGAGCAGGCCCGCGCGGTCGTGCAGGTGGGTGTCGTCGTGGGCGGTGCGGACGGCGACTTCGACGCCGACGAGAAGCGAGCGGTCCGCGAGGTGTGCCAGGCGGTGGGCATCGCCCCCAGCGAGTTCGGCGTCGCCTGACCTGGCAGGCTCTGCGCCCATGGAGACCCCGGCCGGGTGGTACCCCGACCCCTCGAACCCCGACCCCACCAGGCAGCGGCTGCGCTGGTGGGACGGGGCCCGCTGGACCGAGCACCTCCACGAGGCGACCGGGCCCGCGCCCGTCGCGTCCGGCTCCGCGCCCTCGCTGACGAAGGCCCCGCGGCTCGGGCACGAGGGCCACCGCGGCGCCCCGCACACCCCGGCCCAGCAGTACCCGCCCTCGCAGTACCCCGCGCCGGGCGTGCGGGCCATCGCGACCCCCGACGGCCAGGCCCTGGGCAACCTCGGGCTGCGGCTGCTGGCCCGCCTGGTCGACGGCCTCCTCGTCACGGCCATCGCCGCCGTGGCCGGCTGGTCGCTGCTGGAGCGCATGGCGCGGGTGGTGCTGGAGCGCACCGACGAGATGGCGCCGGGGCAGGTGCTCTCGCCGTTCGCGCTCGTGGGCGACCCGGCCCTCACCTCGGCGTCCTCGACGTTCACCCTGGTGCTGCTCGCGGTGAGCGCGGTCTACACGATCCTGCCGCTGAAGTTCTACGGCGCGACGCCCGGCAAGGCGCTGTGCCGGCTGCGGGTGCGCGACTGGCACCGTCCCGGGCTGCCCGGCTGGGGGCAGTGCATCGCCCGCTGGGCCGGCTGCGACCTGCTGGGCCAGGTGCTGGGCATCTGGTACCTCGTCGACTTCCTGTGGCCGTGCTGGGACCAGCGCCGCCAGGCCCTGCACGACAAGTTCGCCCGCACCGTCGTGGTGGGCCGCTGAGGGTGGGCCGCTGAGGGCTCTCGTGCGCGGCGCTCAGCCCTGCACGACGGGGTCGCCGACCAGGGCGACCCCGGCCCCGCGCAGCTGCTCCAGCGCCGCGTCGACGCCCGCGCGGGAGATCCCGGCGGTCAGGCCCAGCAGCACGGTGGCGCGCAACCCCTCGCGGGCGGCGTCGAGGGCGGTGGCGCGCACGCAGTGGTCGGTGGCGATCCCCACCACGTGCACCTCCTGGACCTCCCGGGCGCGCAGCCAGTCCGCCAGGCCGGTGACCAGCTCACCGCCCTCGGCGGTCACCGACGTCGTCGTCCCCTCGAAGCCGGAGTAGGCGGCCGCGTACTGGCCCTTGCGGAAGACCGCCTCGATGCGCCGGGTCTCCAGCGCGTCGTGCAGCAGCGCGCCGTAGCTGCCGGCCCGGCAGTGCGGCGGCCAGCTGTCGACGAAGTCGGGGGTGTCGGAGAAGTGCGGGCCGGGGTCGACGTGGAAGTCCTGGGTGGCCACCACGTGCTCGTAGCTGATGCCCCCGCGGGCCAGCAGCTGCGAGATGGACGCGGCGATCTCGTCACCGCCGGCCACGGCCAGCGAGCCGCCGGGGCAGAAGTCGTTCTGGACGTCGACGACGATCAGCGCGCGGGTCACCGCGCACCCTCCGGCGCGAGCACCGTCGTGGGGATCGCCGGGTCGCCCTTGGACAGCGCCAGCCCGTCCCAGGGCAGCGTCACCAGCGCCCGGCGCAGGTGCTCGCGCGAGGCGCGCAGGTCCGGCAGGTCCTCCACCCGCTCCCCGTCGACGACCAGCGGCACCTGCAGCGGCCGGTCGTTCGGCTCGCGCGGCGGAGCGGCGCCCACCCCGAGCACCTCGTCGGTCGCGGTGCCGGTGGGGCGGTGGCGGCGCACGGCCACCTTGCGCCCGCCCTGGGTCGTCTTGGAGGTGGAGCGCTTGGCGACCGGGCGGCCCTCGACCTCGACGAGCTTGTAGACCAGCCCCGCCGTGGGGGCGCCGGAGCCGGTGACCAGCGAGGTGCCCACCCCGTAGCCGTCGACGGGGGCGGCGGCCAGCGCGGCGAGGGCGTACTCGTCGAGGTCGCCGGAGACGACGACGCGCGTGCTCGTGGCCCCCAGGGCGTCCAGCTGCTCGCGCGCCTGCACGGCCAGGACGGCCAGGTCGCCGGAGTCGATGCGCACCGCCCCCAGCTGCGGGCCGGCCACCCGCACCGCCGTCTCGATGCCGCGGGTGATGTCGTAGGTGTCCACCAGCAGGGTGGTGCCGACGCCGAGCGCTCCCACCTGCGCGGCGAAGGCGGCCTCCTCGGTGTCGTGCAGCAGCGTGAAGGCGTGCGCGGAGGTCCCCGAGGTGGGGATGCCGTAGGTGGCGCCGGCCTGCAGGTTGGAGGTGGAGGTGAAGCCGGCGAGGTAGGCGGCGCGGGAGGCGGCCACCGCCGCCTGCTCGTGGGTGCGCCGCGAGCCCATCTCGATGAGGGGGCGGTCCTTGGCGGCGGTGGCCATCCGGGCCGCCGCCGCGGCGATGGCGCAGTCGTGGTTGAGGATCGACAGCAGGACCGTCTCCAGCACCACGGCCTCGGCGAAGGTGCCGGTGACGGTGAGGATCGGCGAGCCGGGGAACCACAGCTCGCCCTCGGCGTAGCCCTCGATCGAGCCGCGGAAGCGGTAGGTGGACAGCCAGGCCAGCGTGGGCTCGTCGAGCACGCCCCGCAGCCCGGCCAGCACCTCGGGGGTGAAGGTGAAGTCGCGCACCGCGTCCAGGACGCGCCCGGTGCCGGCGACGACGCCGTAGCGGCGCCCCTCGGGCAGCCGCCGCCCGAAGACCTCGAACGTGCAGCGCCGCTCGCCCGTCCCGTCGGACAGCGCGGCCTGCAGCATCGTCAGCTCGTAGTGGTCGGTCAGCAGCGCGGTGCTCGCCATCGGCTCAACGTATCGGCAGGCCGCCTAGAATGCCGTGCGTGCCTCCCGCAGTGACCGCTCCCGTGGAGCTGGACCGCCCCGAGGCCGACCTCGCCGCGGTCCCCGACACCCCCTGGGTCACCCTGGTCTGGAACGACCCGGTGAACCTCATGTCCTACGTGTCGTACGTCTTCCGCACCCACTTCGGCTACTCCGAGGCCAAGGCCGACGCGCTCATGCTCGACGTGCACCAGAAGGGTCGCGCCGCGGTGAGCTCGGGCAGCCGCGAGCAGATGGAGCGCGACGTCGAGGCCATGCACGGCTACGGCCTGTGGGCCACCCTCCAGAAGGACGAGTGAACGACCCTGGCCACCTTCCGCCGCTCCCGCCACGGCCTGTTCTCCCTCACCCTGCAGCCCACCGAGGCCGACGTGCTGGCCTCGCTGGCGCGCGAGGTCCTGGAGCTGCTCGAGGTGCCCGAGCGGGCGCCCGAGCGCCCCGTCGACCCGCTGCAGGCCGAGCTGGGCCTGGCCGACCTGCCCTCCTTCGCGGCGCCGCTGGAGCAGCTGGAGGGGCTGGGCGGCGGCGACGGGCCGGTGGCCGCCCCCGAGGACGCGGTGCTGCGCCGGCTGCTGCCGGACGCCTACGGCGACGACCCGCAGGCGTCGGCGGAGTTCCGCCGCTTCACCGAGCGCGGGCTGCGCGAGCGCAAGGCGGAGAACGCCCGCGGCATGCTCGCCGCGCTCGCCCCGGTCGCCGGGCAGGGCGGGCGGGTGCAGCTGGACGCCGAGGGCGCCCGGACCTGGCTGGCCGCGCTCAACGACATCCGGCTGGCGCTGGGCACCCGCCTGGGCGTGCGCGACGACGTCGACGCGTTCGCCGAGCTCGACGAGGACGACCCCGCGCGCTGGGCGTGGGCGGTCTACGACTTCACCACGCACCTGCAGGAGACGCTCGTGCGCTCGATGGGACGAGGAGGGGCGTGAGCGTGAGCGCCGCCGCGACGGCCGACAGGGACCTGCCGATCGGCATCTTCGACTCCGGCGTGGGCGGGCTGACCGTGGCCCGCTCGGTGCTCGACCAGCTGCCGCACGAGTCGATCCACTACGTGGGCGACACCGCGCACAGCCCGTACGGGCCCAAGCCCATCGCCGAGGTGCGCCGGCTGGCGCTGGACGTGCTGGACAGCGTCGTGGAGTCGGGGGTGAAGATGCTCGTCATCGCCTGCAACTCCGCCTCCGCGGCCATGCTGCGCGATGCGCGCGAGCGCTACGACGTGCCCGTCGTCGAGGTCATCCAGCCGGCCGTGCGCCGGGCCGTGCGCGCGACCCGCAACGGGCGGGTCGGGGTCATCGGCACCCGGGCGACGATCTCCTCGCGCGCCTACGAGGACGCGTTCGCGGCCGCGCCGCACCTGGCGCTGACCACCGCGGCGTGCCCGGCGTTCGTGGAGTTCGTCGAGCGCGGCACGACCTCCGGCCCGGAGCTGATGACCGCGGCCCGCGGGTACCTGGCCCCGGTGATCGCCGCCGACGTCGACACCCTCGTGCTCGGCTGCACGCACTACCCGCTGCTGATGGCCGTGCTGCGCAGCGTCGTCGGCGACGACGTGACGCTGGTCTCCAGCGCGGAGGAGACCGCCTTCGACGTCTACCGCGAGCTGGCCGCGCGCGAGCTGCTGCGTCCCGACGACCGGCCCGCGCCGCGGCACCGCTTCACCGCGACAGGAGATGCGTCAGCGTTCCGGCAGCTCGCGCAGCGCTTCCTCGGACCGCGCTTCGGCGCCGGCGAGGGGTCCGCGCCGGTCGCGGTCGACGAGACGGGGCCGCTGTACCTCGGGGCGCTGTGAGCAGCGGCCGCTGAGCGGGCACCAGGACCTCGACGGCGGGGTGCCAGGGCCAGCCGGCGAGGGCGGAGACGGGCTGGCTGCGGGCACCGTCGGTGAACTCGACGACGCGGCGGCCGAGGTGGCCGTGCGCGTGCACGGCGGCGACCTCGCGGACGACGAGCCCGTCCAGGGGCAGGGCCGTGACGCGCAGCGGCCGGAGGACCACGCCTTCGTGGTCGGCTCTGCTGGTGGCGATCCGGTCGCCGGGGCGCAGCGCCCGTGTCGTGCGGAGGACCATGGGCACATGGTGGCGCCCGGAGCTGGGCTTCGGCTGGACATTCCACCGATCCGGTGCCGCGTTGCCCCGAACGACGCAGGATCGTGACCCTCCGTGACAATCGTTGCAACGCCACGTGTTCGACGAGTCGCTGACCGTCACCGCCGGGGCCGGGAGCCCCTCCTCCGGGGGGCACGGGCGGGTGAGAGGCTGGGCGGGTGACTGAGGCGACTCCTGCTCCCCGCGCGGACGGCCGCGCCCCCGACCAGCTGCGGCCGGTGCGCATCACCCGCGGCTGGCTCGACCACGCCGAGGGCAGCGTGCTCGTGGAGTTCGGGCGCACCCGGGTGCTGTGCGCGGCCAGCTTCACCGAGGGCGTGCCCCGCTGGCGCAAGGGCTCCGGGCAGGGCTGGGTGACCGCCGAGTACGCGATGCTGCCCCGCTCGACGAACACCCGCAGCGACCGCGAGTCCGTCAAGGGCAGGATCGGCGGCCGCACGCACGAGATCTCCCGCCTCGTCGGCCGCAGCCTGCGCGCGGTCGTCGACACCCGCGCGCTCGGCGAGAACACGGTCGTCCTCGACTGCGACGTCCTGCAGGCCGACGGCGGCACGCGCACCGCCGCCATCACCGGCGCCTACGTCGCGCTCGCCGACGCGATCGCGTGGGCGCGGGGCAGGGGCCTGGTCAAGGCGTCCGCGAAGCCGCTCACCGGCTCGGTCAGCGCGATCAGCGTCGGCGTCGTCGACGGCCGCCCCGTGCTGGACCTGCCCTACGTCGAGGACGTGCGCGCCGAGACCGACATGAACGTCGTCGTCACCGGCGACGGCCGGTTCGTGGAGGTGCAGGGCACCGCCGAGGGCGTGCCCTTCGACCGCAGCGAGCTCGACGCGCTGCTGGACCTGGCCGTCGGCGGCTGCGCGCAGCTGGCGCGGCTGCAGGCCGAGGCGCTGGCCGGCGCGGCCCCCGGGGCGCCGGCGTGAGCGGGCCCGGCCGCCGGGTGGTGCTGGCCACCCGCAACGCCCACAAGACCGGCGAGCTGCGGGCGGTCCTGGCGCCGCTGCTGCCCGACGTGGAGGTCCTGGGGCTGGACGCCTTCGAGGACGTGCCCGAGGTCGCCGAGACCGGGGTGACGTTCGCCGAGAACGCGCTGCTGAAGGCGCGCGCGGTCGCCGCGGCCACGGGCGTGCCCGCGGTCGCCGACGACTCCGGCATCGCCGTCGACGTGCTCGGCGGGGCACCGGGGATCTTCTCCGCGCGCTGGGCGGGGCGCCACGGCGACGACGGGGCCAACCTGGAGCTGCTGCTGGCGCAGGTCGCCGACGTGCCCGCCGAGCACCGCGGCGCCGCGTTCGTGTGCGCCGCGGCGATCGCGCTGCCCGGCGGCGGCGAGGCCGTGCGCACCGGTGAGCTGCGCGGGCGGCTGGCGAGCGCACCGGCGGGCGGCGGCGGCTTCGGCTACGACCCCGTCTTCGTCCCCGAGGGCTCCTCGAGGACCCTGGCCGAGCACGACGCGGCGGAGAAGAACGCGATCAGCCACCGCGCCCGCGCCTTCACCGCGCTGGCCCCCCTGGTGGCCGACGCCCTGGCCGGGCGACCCATCCCGGGGGCCGCCCGCTCCGAACCCCGGGGGTGAGGACACCGCAGGACGAGCAGGAGAGCGCGGCGACCGGTGCGGAGGGGAGCCCGGGACCGCGGCGGCGGCCCCGGACGCACCGGACGGCCGCGCTGTGCGGCGTCCTCGCGGCAGGGCTGACGCTCGGCGTGGGGCAGCTGGTGGCGGGGGTCGTCTCCCCGTCGGCGGCTCCCCTCGTCGTCGTCGGCGACGCCGTCGTGGACCGGGTGCCGGCGTGGCTGAAGGACGTCGCCGTCCGCACCTTCGGCACGAGCGACAAGGTGGTGCTGCTGTCGACGATCGCCGTCCTGGTGCTGGCGCTGGCGGCGCTCGCGGGCGTGCTGGCCCGTCGCCGCCTCGCGGCCGGGGTCGCGCTCGTGGCGGTGCTGGGCGGCGTCGGCGTGCTGGCCGCGGCCACCCGCCCGGACGCCAGCGCCCTCTCGCCGCTGCCCTCGGCGCTGGGCGCCGCGGCCGGCGCGTACGCGCTGACGCTGCTGACCCGCCGGCTGGCGCCCGCGCCCGCGGGCGCCGCGCAGGAGCAGCGCCCGCCGCGGCGCGCGGTCCTGCTGGGCGGCGTCGCGGCCGCGGGCCTGGCCACCGGCGGCGCGGGCCAGGCGCTGGTCGCCGTCCGCAGCGCGGAGCGCTCGCGCTCGCGCGTGGTGCTGCCCGCACCGGCCGACCCCGCGCCCGCGCTGCCCGCGGGGCTCGACCCCGCCGAGGCGCTCGCGAGCGGGCTGACGACGTACGCCACGCGGACGGCGGACTTCTACCGCATCGACACCGCGCTGGTCGTCCCCGACGTCGTCGCCGAGGAGTGGTCGCTGCGCATCCACGGCGACGTCGAGCGCGAGGTCGTCCTCGGCTTCGACGAGCTGCTGGCCAAGCCGCTGCGCGAGCGCTGGATCACCCTGACGTGCGTGAGCAACGAGGTCGGCGGCTCCTACGTGGGCACCGCCCGCTGGCTGGGGTACCCGCTGGCGAACCTGCTGGAGCAGGCCGGGGTGCGCGGGGGCGCCGACATGCTGCTGGCCACCAGCGTCGACGGGTTCACCCTGTCCGCGCCGCTCGCGGAGGCCACCGACGGGCGCGACGCGATGCTCGTCGTCGGCATGAACGGCGAACCGCTGCCGCGCGAGCACGGGTTCCCGGTGCGCATGGTCATCCCCGGCCTCTACGGCTACGTGTCGGCCTGCAAGTGGGTCACCGACATCGAGGTGACCCGGTTCGCCGAGAAGACCGCGTACTGGACCGACCGCGGCTGGGCGCAGCGGGGGCCGATCAAGACGGCCTCGCGCGTCGACGTGCCGAAGTCCTTCGCGAAGGTGCGCGCCGGCACCGTGCCCGTGGCGGGCGTCGCCTGGGCGCAGCACCGCGGGATCTCCCGGGTCGAGGTGCGCGTGGACGAGGGGGAGTGGCAGCAGGCGCGGGTCCTGCCCTCGGCCTCCAGCGACACCTGGTGCCAGTGGGTGTGGGAGTGGAACGCCACCGAGACCGGCAACCACAGCCTGCAGGTGCGCGCGACCGACGGCACGGGTGCCGTCCAGACCGACGTCGTGGCCGCGCCGATCCCCGACGG
Organism: Kineococcus aridisoli; assembly: GCF_050871885.1. Taxonomy (NCBI): domain Bacteria; kingdom Bacillati; phylum Actinomycetota; class Actinomycetes; order Kineosporiales; family Kineosporiaceae; genus Kineococcus; species Kineococcus aridisoli. The sequence goes on from NZ_JBJLSF010000020.1 coordinate 42,170, forward strand.
TGCGAGCGGCTACGACTCGGTGTCCGTCACCGTGGTCTGATCGGGTGACGACCGGAAAACCCTGCGGCACGGGCAATCCGGGCGCCCCGCGGTTCCGAACCCCTGGTGTTCGACCAGCCGGGAGGACCGGCTGGCACCGATGGGAGGAAACTCGTGAAGCGCTCTGGAACCCTGCTCGCCCTGGCGGCCACCGCGACGTTCGGCCTGGCGGCCTGCGGCGGCGGTGACGCCGCCTCGTCGGAGTCCTCGATGAGCAGCACCACCAGCTCCAGCCCCAGCTCGTCGAGCTCGTCGAGCTCGTCGAGCTCGTCGAGCTCGGCGATGAGCCCGGCCGCGGTGGACGGGCCGGTCGGCCCGGGCTGCGCCGACTACGCCGCGGCCAACGCCTCGGGCCCGGCCTCGGTGGACGGCATGGCCGCCGACCCGGTCGCCACCGCGGCGGCCAACAACCCGCTGCTGAAGACCCTCACCGCGGCCGTCTCCGGCCAGCTGAACCCGCAGGTGAACCTCGTCAACGACCTCAACGGCGGCGAGTTCACCGTCTTCGCCCCGGTCGACGACGCCTTCGCCGCGATCGACCCGGCCACGGTCGAGGGGCTGAAGACCGACAGCGCGACGCTGCAGAAGATCCTCACCTACCACGTCGTGCAGGGCCGGCTCTCCCCGTCCGAGGTCGTCGGCACGCACACCACCCTGGAGGGCCAGGACCTCACCGTCGCCGGCACCCCGGAGATGCTGACCGTCAACGGCGGCTCCGACGTCGTCTGCGGCGGCGTCTCGACGGCCAACGCGACCGTGTACCTCGTCGACGCGGTCCTCATGCCCCCGGCCTGACCCGGGCGAGCCAGGTCGAGGGGCAGGTGCCACAGTTGGCGCTGATGACGACCTCCCGACCCCGCGACGCAGCGGCAGCCGGTGCCGACGAGGCGCTGGTCGCCGCTGCCCGCGGCGACCAGAGCGCGTTCGCGGCGTTCTACGACGCGACGGCGGCCGCCGTGCACGGCACGGTGCTGCGGGTGCTGCGCGACCCCGCCCAGTCCGAGGAGGTCGTGCAGGAGGTGTTCCTGGAGGCGTGGCGGCAGGCGCCGCGCTTCGACCCGGAGAAGGGCTCCGCGCGCGGGTGGGTGGTCACGATGGCCCACCGGCGGGCGGTCGACCGGGTGCGGGCCAGCCAGGCCAGCACGGCGCGCGACGAGCGGGTGGGGGTCCGCGAGCTGCCGCCGTACGACAGCGTCAGCGAGGAGGTGCAGGTGCTGCTGGAACGGGACGAGGTGCGCCGCGCGCTGCAGTCGCTGACGCCGCTGCAGCGCGAGGCCGTGGACCTCGCCTACTACGGGGGACGGACCCAGAAGGAGATCGCCGACGAGCTCGAGGTCCCGCTGGGCACGGTGAAGACACGGCTGCGCGACGGGCTCATCCGGCTGCGCGACGCGATGGGGGTGTCCCGGTGAGCGACCAGGGACGACACCCGGGGGACGACCCCCTGCTGGCGGGCGCGTGGGCGCTGGACGCCCTCGACGAGGACGAGCGCGCGGGCTACGAGGAGCGGCTGCGCCGCCACCCCGAGGAGCGCGCGGACGCGGAGTCGCTGCGCGCCGCGGCGGCCCGCCTGGGGGAGGCCGAGGCCGTGGCGCCGCCGGCGCACCTGCGCGGGGCGGTGCTCGCCGCCATCGCCGGCACCCCGCAGGAACCGGGGGGACCGCAGGAGCCCGCGCGGACGCAGGAGGGGCAGCGGCCGCAGGTGGTCGACCTCGCGGCCGAGCGCACCCGTCGCCGCGGTCCCTCGCGCTGGAGCGTGCTCGTGGCCGCGGCCGGGGTCGTCGTGGCCGCGGTGGGGGTCGGTGTCGGGGTGGGCCAGCGCGGCGAGCAGCAGGTGGTCGCGCAGCCGAGCGCCGCCCAGCGCGCCGCGGAGCTGCTCACCGCCCCCGGCGCACGGGTGTCGACCGTGGCGGCCAGCTCCGGGGGCACGGCCACGGTCGTGCGCGCCGGGCAGCAGGTCGCCGTGCTCACCACGGGGCTGCCCGCCGCGGGTGCGGGCCGCGACTACCAGCTGTGGCTGGTCTCGGGCGACGCGCTGACCTCGGCCGGGATGCTGCGGGTGTCCGCGGACGGATCGGCGGCCACCGTCGTGGACGCGCCGTCGGTGGACGCGGTGGGCATCTCGGTGGAACCGGCGGCCGGCTCGCAGCAGCCGACGACCACCCCGGTCGTGCTGGCACCGCTCGGCGCCTGAGCCGCGGGGGCGGGGGCACGGGCGGGAGCGCGGCGGGGGTGGCGGGTGCCGTCCCGCCCCGGCGCGCGATGCTGTCCCGCGTGAGCACTCCCGCCGTCCACGTCCTGCACGAGAACCCCGAGTGGATGCCGCCCTTCGTGGCGGCCTTCGCCGCCGAGGGCGTGCCCCTGGTCGAGCACGAGCTGACCGGCGGCGTCCTCGACCTCGCCGAGCAGCCGGCGCCCGGCGTGTGGTGGTCGCGCATGTCGGCCTCCTCGCACACCCGCGGGCACCTGGCCTCCAGCGCGCACACCCGCGCCGTGCTGTCCTGGCTGGAGGCCGCCGGCCGGCGCACCGTCAACGGCCGCGCCGTCCTGGAGCTGGAGCTCAGCAAGGTCGCGCAGCTGACCGCGCTGGCCGCGGCCGGCATCGACGTCCCGCGCACCGTGGCCGTCGTGGGCGGTGCGGGGCGGGAGCTCGTCGCGGCCGCGCGGGCGTTCGCCACCGGGCTGGGCGACGGCTTCGTCACCAAGCACTCCCAGGGCGGCAAGGGGCTGGGCGTGGCCCGCTTCGAGACGGTCGACGAGCTGGAGCAGGCCGTGGCCGAGGGCGGGCTGGAGGAACCGGTCGACGGCGTCTGGCTGCTGCAGGAGTACGTGCGTCCCGCCGACGCGAGCATCACCCGCGCCGAGTTCGTCGGCGGGGAGTTCCTCTACGCGGTGCGCGCCGACACCGCCAAGGGCGGTTTCCAGCTGTGCCCGGCGGACGCCTGCGCCATCGACCCGGCCACCGGCCGGCCCGTGCTGCCGCCCGGCGCCACCGTGCAGCAGGAGGTCGGCGACACGATCTTCAGCCTGCGCGAGGGGTTCGAGCACCCCGTGCTGCAGCGCTACGAGCGGTTCCTGGAGGCCGCAGGCGTCGAGGTCGCCGGCGTGGAGCTCATCGAGTCCGCCGACGGCCGGCTGGTCACCTACGACGTCAACACCAACACCAACTACAACGCCGCCGTCGACGCGGCCGCCCCGCGCTCGGGCCCGCGCGAGATCGCCCGGTACCTGGGCCGGCTGCTGGCCGAGCAGGGCTGAACGCGGGGCTGGACGCGGGGAGGGGCTGAGGCGTGCGGGAGGCGGGACTCGAACCCGCACGCCCGGGGGCACAGGATCCTAAGTCCTGCGTGGCTGCCAGTTACACCACTCCCGCTCGCGGACGCCCAGCCTAGCCGTCCAGGCCGAGGTCCTTGCGGAGCTTGGCCACGTGCCCGGTGGCCCGCACGTTGTACTGCGCCAGCTCCACCACGCCCTGCGGGTCCACCACGACCGTCGAGCGCACCACGCCCACCGAGGTGCGGCCGTAGTTCGTCTTCTCGCCCCACGCCCCGTACGCCTCCAGCACCCGGTGGTCGGGGTCGGACAGCAGCGGGAAGGTGAGCCCGTCGCGCTCGGCGAACTCGGCGAGCCTGGCGACCGGGTCCTTGGAGACGCCCAGCACCCGGTAGCCGGCGGCGGCCAGCGCGTCCAGGGAGTCGCGGAAGTCGCAGGCCTGCGTCGTGCAGCCGGGGGTCATCGCCGCCGGGTAGAAGTAGACGACCACGTGCTCGCCGCGCAGCTGCGAGAGCGTGACGCTCGAGCCGTCGTGGGCGGTCAGCGTGAAGTCGGGCGCGAGGTCGCCGGGAGCCAGGCGCCCGGTCGTGGACGAGGTCATGCCCGCACGCTAGTGCGCCCCGGGAGGAGCGCCAGCGCACCCTCCGGTACGGTTCCGGGACCATCAGCGAGAGCAGGAGGTGGCCGTGGCGGCCAGCGGCGGCAAGGCCGAGATCACGACGAGCGACCCGCGGGTGCTCGAGCGCGAGGTGGAGCTGCGTCGGGCCCAGCTCGCCGGGACCATCGACGAGCTCACGTCCCGGTTGGCCCCGGCGGCCATCAAGGAGCGGTCCATCGCGACCGCGCGGGCGAAGGTCCTCGACTTCACCACCGACGGGCACGGCTCGGTGCGCGTCGGCCGCGTCGCGGCCCTGGCCGGCGTCGCGGTGGGCGTGGCGGTCGTCGCCGTCGTCCGGGCGGTGCGCAAGCGCCGCTGAACCGGCCGCGGGCGGGGGGCGCTACGGTTCGCGGGGTGAGCACCCCCCCTGCCGACGACCCCCGCCTGCCGGTCCGGATGCTGCACGACCGCGTCCTCGTCGCCGCCGACGAGGCGGGGGAGCGCACCTCCACCGCGGGCATCCTCATCCCCGCCACCGCGACCGTGGGGCGCCGGCTGTCCTGGGCGTCGGTGGTGGCCGTCGGCCCGCACGTGCGCCAGGTGCAGACCGGCGACCGGGTCCTGTTCGACCGCGAGGAGAAGGCCGAGGTCGAGCTCGAGGGCAGGACCTACGTGCTGCTGCGCGAGCGCGACCTGCACGCCGTCGCGGCCCCCCGCGTCGAGGGCGGCCGGACGGGGCTGTACCTCTGAGCACCTCCGCACCCCCCGGCCCGTCCCCCGCGCCGCGCCGCAACGCCCGCTACACCCCGCTGGCGGCCGACGGCCCGCTGCCGTGGGACATGGTCCGCGCGGTCCCGGGCATCCGGCGCGCCCCGCACGAGTTCCTCGCCGCCGTCGCCGCCCGCCACGGCGGCACCGCGGCGCTGCCGCTGCCGCGCACGCCCGTCCTCGTCCTCACCGACCCGCACGGCGTGCGCCGCGTCCTCGTCGACAACGCCCGCGCCTACGGCAAGGGCACGATCCAGTACCGGGCGCTGGCCGGCGTCACCGGTCCCGGCCTGCTGGCCAGCGACGGCGGGACCTGGCGCCGGCACCGCCGCGTCGCGCAGCCGGCCTTCCACCACGGCTCCCTGGACGCCGTCGCCGCGCACGCCGTCGACGCCGCCCGCCGGCTGGTCGCCGAGGTCGACGCCCTGCCCCCGGGCCGGCCGCTGGAGGTGCTGGGGGCCACCTCGCGCACCAGCCTGGAGGTCGTCGGGCACACCCTGGCCGCCGCGGACCTGTCCGGTGTCGCCGAGCGCCTGGTCGAGACCGTCGGGCGCGCCCTGGAGGTCGTCGTCGCCCGCGCCGCCAGCCCGGTGCCCGCGCGCTGGCCCACGCCGGCGCGCCGGCGCCTGCGCCGCCTGGTCGCCGAGATCGACGAGGTGTGCGCGCGCGTCGTGGCCCAGCGGCGCGCCGCCGGCCGCCTCGACGACCCCGCCGAGGCGCCGCAGGACCTCGTGGGGCTCATGCTCGCCGCCGGCATGGGCGAGCGCGAGGTCCGCGACGAGCTGGTGACCTTCGTCGTCGCCGGCCACGAGACCGTCGCCTCCTCGCTGACGTGGACGCTGGACCTGCTGGCCCGCCACCCGCACGTGCAGCAGCGGCTGCACGCGGAGCTGGCCGGGGTCCTCGGGGCGCCGGGGGCGGCGCGCGAGCCCGGCTGGGACGACCTGCGCCGGCTGCCGTACACCCGCGCCGTCGTCGACGAGTCGCTGCGCCTGTACCCGCCCGCGTGGGTGGTGACCCGCCAGGCGCTGGCCGACGACGTCGTCGCCGGTGTCGCCGTGCCCGCGGGCACGCTGGTCGTCATCAGCACCTGGGCGCTGCACCGCCACCCGGACGTGTGGGCGCAGCCGGAGGAGTTCCGCCCCGAGCGCTTCCTCGACGGCACCCGCCGGGAGGTCGGCTACGTGCCCTTCGGCGCGGGCCCGCGGCTGTGCATCGGGCGCGACCTGGCCCTGGTGGAGGAGGTGCTCGTGCTGGCGACGCTGCTGCGCGAGCACGCCGTGCGGCCCGCGCCCGGTCCGCGCCCGGCCGTGGAGGCCCTCGTCTCGCTGCGCCCGCGCGGCGGGCTGCCGCTGCTGGTGGAGCGGCTGGCAGGCTCCCCGGCATGAGCCGCAAGGAGACCGTCGTCCTCAGCCCCGCCGAGGGCGTGCCGCCGCAGGTGGGCCCGTTCGCGCACGCCGTCCGCTTCGGCGACCTCGTCTTCGTCACCGGGCAGATGCCCACCGACCCCGCCACCGGCGAGCTCGTCGCCGGCGGGCTGGCCGAGCAGGCCGAGCAGGTGCGCGCCAACCTCGCGGCCGTCCTCGCCGGCTGCGGGCTGAGCTGGGACGACGCCCTGCAGGTGCGGGTCTACCTGCGCCGCTTCGAGGAGCACTTCGAGGAGTTCAACGACGCCTACCGCGGCTGGTTCGCCGGGCCGCTGCCGGCGCGCACGACCGTCGGCGTCACGGGGCTGGCCGTCGGCGCGCTCGTCGAGGTCGACCTCGTGGCCGGCGTCCCCTCGTCCGCGGAGCCGATCAAGGGCTGAACCGGCGCTGCCGATGAGGAGGCGTGGCCCTGCACCGGCGGCTGCCGGTGCCCGTCGCCGCAGCCCTCCTCGCCCTGGCGGTCGTGCTCGTCGCGGCCTGCCGCCTCGGCGCGCCCGCGCAGGCCGCGGCCGCGGTCCTGCCGGGGGTGCTGGCCGTCGCCGTCGCCGTGCTGCGGCTGCCCGGCCGGCCCGCCGGCCGGCGCACCGCCTGGCGGCTGCACGCCGCCGGCCTGGGGCTGGTCACCGCCGGCTACGCGCTCTTCCACGCGGGCCTGTCCCGCGGGGACGCCCCCGGCTACCCGCTGCCGGCGGACGTCCTCTTCGTGCCGGGCTCCCTGCTCGTCACCGCGGCGCTGCTGCTGCTGGGGCGCGGCAGCCGCGACCTGGCGGCCAGCGTCGACGCGGCGATCGCCGTCACCGGGGCGGCCGTCGCCGTGGCGGCCGTCCTGGTGCGCCCGGTGCTCGCGGAGCTGTCCGACCCGCTCCTGGTGGGCCTGACCGCCCTGTACCCGGCGCTGGACCTGCTGGGGCTGGGGCTGGTGCTGCGGCTGTGGCTGACCGGGTGCACCCCGAGCCGGCCGGCGCTGCTGCTGGCGGCGGCCTCCACCTGCCTGCTCGTCGGCGACGCGGCCTTCGGGGCGCTCGCGGCGGTGCTGCCGGTCGACCTGACGCCCTGGCTGGGGGTGCCCTTCAGCTGCGCGCTGCTGCTGCAGGCGCTCGCGCTGGACGCGCCGGGCTCGGACGAGGTCGGCGCCGGGCCGCCGCGCGCGCGGACGTGGTCGCGGGCGCACTGGTCGATGGTGGGCGCCTCCTCGTGCGTGCCCCCGCTGGTGCTGCTGGGCCAGGGCCTGCGCGGCGGGCCCGTCGACTGGGCCGTCATCGGGACGGGGGCGCTGCTGCTGTCCACGCTGTCGGTGACGCGGGTGCACCACGCGGTGGTGCGGGTGCAGGAGCAGGCGGAGCAGCTGGAGCGGCTGGCCCGCACGGACGCGCTGACCGGGCTGCCGAACCGCCGCAGCTGGGACGCCGAGCTGGGCCGGGAGCTGGAGCGCGGGCAGCCGCTGGCCGTGGCGCTGCTCGACCTCGACCACTTCAAGCGCCTCAACGACAGCCAGGGCCACCCGGCCGGCGACCGCGTGCTGCGCGAGGTGGCCGCCGCCTGGCGGGCGGTCCTGCCGCCCGGGACCTCCCTGGCCCGCTACGGCGGCGAGGAGTTCGCGCTGCTGCTGCCCGGCGAGGCGGCGGCCGCGGCGCCCGGGCTGGCCGAGCGGCTGCGGGCCGCCTGCCCGGCGCCGCAGACGGTGTCGGTGGGGCTGGCGCACCGCCGCCCCGGCGAGGGCGCGGGCGAGCTGCTGGCCCGCGCCGACGCGCAGCTGTACCGGGCCAAGGCCGCCGGTCGCGACCGGGTGTGCGAGGGCTGAGGCCGCGCGGGCACCGCTCAGGGCAGCTCCATCGTCTCCGCCCGGCGCACCTCCGCCAGAGCGGTCTCCAGGTGGCGCTGCAGCGGCCGCCGCGTCGCCGCGACGAGGTCGTGCACGAGCAGCAGCGAGTGCGGCAGCACCAGCGCGTGCGGCAGGCGCGGCAGCTCCTCGGGGTCCGGGTGCTCGCCCAGCGCGGCCGTGAGGACGACGACCAGGACGCGCGGGTCCAGCCCCGGCCACCACCCGGCGGCCCGTGCCGTCGCCGTGACGGCCGCGCGCACGTCGTCGCCGTCCAGGCCGTCGGGGTGCAGCTCCTCCAGGGCCCCGCGCAGCACCCAGCCGAGCACCGTGCGCACCTGCTCGGCGTCGAGGGCCGCCAGCTCGCCCGCCGCCGCGCTGAAGGCGGCGGCGTCCTGGGCGGCGGCCGCCTCCACGGCGCGGGCCGTCAGTCGTCGCAGGGTGCTCGGGTCGGTCGCAGCGCTGGGCACGGCGGCATCCTCGCGCACGTCCGCCCGGCCCTCCGACCCGCCGGTCAGCCCGGCCAGCGGGGCACGAGTAGCTCGCCGACGCGGACGGTCTCGGCCCGCTCGACGCCGTCGACGACGGCCGCGCGCACCGCCTGCGCGGCCGCGGCCTGGATCCGCACGAGCGCCTCCACCCGCTCGGCGCGCCCGGCGGGCAGGGGCAGCTGCCCGGTGGCGAGCGCGAAGGCGGTGTCGCCGTCGGTGAGGGTGTGCGCGGGCTCCAGCGCGCGGGCCAGGCCGTCGTGGGCGGCGGTCGCGGTGCGCGAGGTCTCCGCGGGGTCCAGGGCGGCGTTGGTGGCGACGCAGACGAGGGTGGTGTTGAGGGCGGGGGCGCCGTGCGGGCCGCTGCCCGGATCGCCGTGCCGGGCGCGGCCGGCCCCGTCGCGGGGGGCGCCGCCCCAGGTGGGCAGCCCGGCGGCGTTGACGACGGCGAGTGCCCCGACCACGAGCCCGGCGGCGAGGTCGTCGAGGCGGACCGAGGAGGTACCGGTCCCGCCCTTGAAGCGCCGCCCGAGCAGGGCGCCCGTGCCCGCCCCGGCGACACCGCGCTCGACGTGGGTGCCGGCGGCCGCGGCCGCCTCGTAGCCCATCTGCTCGGTGGGGTGGTTGCGGAACTCCCCGCCGCGGCCGAGGTCGAACACGGCGGCCGCGGGCACGATCGGGACGACGTCGTGCTCGCCGGGCCCCACCCGGAAGCCCCGGCCGCGCTCGGCGCACCAGCGCTGCACCCCGTGGGCGGTGACCAGGCCGTAGGCGCTGCCGCCGGTGAGCACGACGGCGTCGGCGGTCGGCACGAGCGTGCGCGGGTCGAGGGCGTCGGTCTCGTGGGTGCCGGGTCCGCCGCCGCGCACGTCGACGCCGGCGACCGTGCCGGGCGGGGGCAGCACGACGCTCACGCCGGTGAGCCAGCCGCCGCCGCGGCGGGTGACCTGGCCGACGAGGACGCCGGGGACGTCGGTGAGGGAGGGGTCCACGGCGCCAGTCTCGCGGTGCCGCCCGGGCGCCCGCCCTACGGTGTGCGGGTGCCCCTGGACCGCGTGCCGGACCTGCTGTCGCTGCGGTTGTTCGTCGCGGTCGTGGAGGGCGGCAGCATCGGGGCCGGGGCCCGCGCCCTCGGCGTGACGCAGCAGGCGGCCTCGGAGCGCCTGCGCGCCGTGGAGTCCCTCGTCGGGGTGGCGCTGCTGCACCGCAGCCGCCGGGGGTCGCAGCCGACGGAGGCGGGGACCCTGCTCGCCGGCTGGGCCGCGCGCCTGCTGGAGGCCGCCGCGGAGGTCGGGGAGGGGATCGCCACGCTGCGCGCGGACAGCGCGGCCCGGGTGCGCGTCGCCTCGAGCATGACGATCGCCGAGCACCTGGTGCCGCGCTGGCTGCTGGAGCTGCGCCGGCGCTCCACCCGGGCGGGGCGGACCCCGCCGGCGGTCGAGCTGACGGCGACGAACAGCGTCCGCGTCCTCGCCGCGGTCTCCGGGGGGCAGGTCGACCTGGGGTTCGTGGAGGGCACGGAGGCGCCCCGGGGGCTGCGCTCGCGCGTGGTCGCGGTCGACGAGCTCGTCGTCGTCGCCGCGCCCGGCCACCCGTGGGCGCGCCGCCGCCGGCCGGTGCCCGCGGCCGAGCTGGCGGCGACCCCGCTGGTGGCGCGCGAACCGGGTTCGGGCACCCGCCAGGTGCTGGAGCGGGCGCTGCTGGGGGCCGGCTGCGCGCCGGTGGCGCCCGCGGTGGAGCTCACGACGGCGACGAGCGTGCGCGAGGCGGTCCGGGCCGGCGCGGGGGTGGCGGCGCTCAGCCGGCTGGCCGTCGCCGACGACGTGGAGTCCGGCCGGCTCGTGCGGATCGCCGTCGACGGCCTCGACCTCACCCGGCGGCTGCGCGCGACGTGGGCCGGTCCGGCGAGGCTGCCGCCGGGACCGGCCCGCGAACTGCTGGAGGTGGCGGTGCTCAGCCCGCCGGGCGGGCGCACGGCAGCCCGGCCCGCAGCGCCGCCAGGTTCTCCCGCATGAGCTGCGGGTAGGTCTGGTCCTCCGCGACCCGCTCGATCGGGTGCAGCACGGCCGTGGCGACGCCGAGCTCCTCGGCCAGCAGCTCGGCGACCGCGGGGTTCGCCGTCGCCTCGAAGAAGATCGTCGAGACGCCGTCCTCGCGCACCACGCTCAGCACGTCGCGCACCCGGGCGGGGGAGGGCTCGACGCCGGGGTCGATCCCGGCGATCCCCACCTGCCGCAGGTCGTGGCGCTCGGCGAGGTAGGCGAAGGCCTCGTGCGCGGTCACCAGCACGGCGCCGGCGCAGCCCGCCAGCGCCCGCTCGAACTCCCCGTCGAGGGCCTCCAGGTCGGTCACGAGGCGCTCGGCGGACTCCGCGTACGCCGCGGCGCCGTCGGGGTCCACCTCGGTGAGCTCGGCGGCCACGTCGCGCCCCACCTGCGCCATCCGCAGCGGGTCGAGCCAGAAGTGCGGGTCGCGGTCGAGGTCGGCCACCCCGGCGGCGTCGACGAGGTGCTCCGGCGGGCGGGTGCGCAGCACGTCGTCCACGGCCGGCTGCAACCCGCTCAGGTGCACCACGACGTCGGCGTCCACGACCTCGGCGAGCTGGCGGGGGGAGACGTCCGCGTCGTGGGCGTCGGCGCCGGCGGCGAGCAGGTTCTGCACCCGGGCCCGCTCGCCCCCCACCTGCTCGGCCAGGTACTGCAGCGGGTAGGAGGTGGTCACCACGTCGAGCCCGCCGTCCCCGGCGGCCGGGTCCTCGCCGCCGCCGCACCCGCATAGGGCGAGGCCGCAGCAGGCGAGGGCCCCGGCGAGGGCGCGCAGCCTCACGCGTTCGCGCCCTCGTCCTCGTGCTCGCCTTCGTGGTCGCCTTCGTGGTCGTGGTCGGTGTGCTCGTCGGCTTCGCCGCTGACGCCCTTGAGCTCGTTGGGCGTCACGCTCAGCTGGCCGCTGCGGTAGACCTCGCCGGTGGCGATGTCGACCGCGTGCACGGACTTGGTGGCCGGGTCGCTGACGTAGGCGGTGCCCTCCATGGTGAACACCTGCGGCTGGGGGGCCTGCCAGTCCTCCTGGACCTGCCAGGGGGCGATCAGGGGGGTGGAGCGGGTCAGGGTGGCGGTGGCGGTGTCGATCACGTGCAGGGCGCCGTCGGTGCCCAGCACGACCGCTTCGCCGTGCTGGCCGCGTCCGATGGAGCGGT
>NZ_JBJLSF010000021.1:0-53617 GCF_050871885.1 Kineococcus aridisoli
GGGCCCCGCGGGGCCCCGGCGCCCGTCCTCAGCGGCGACCGGTCCTCAGCGCTGCTCGTCCTCGGCGGCGTTGTCGGCGTCGACGCCGCGGCCGAAGCGCGACGTCGGCGCCGAACCGCCGCCGCGGGTCTGCAGGCGCGCGTCGACGCGCTGCTGCAGCGCCAGCGCCATCTGCTCGCGCTGCTTGCGCAGCAGCACCAGCGACAGCAGCACCGACACGACCGCGCCCAGCAGCAGCGCCAGCCAGGGGTCGGCGCCCAGCGCGCGGATCCCGATGAAGCACAGCACGAAGATGCCCAGGCGCATCGTCGTGTAGCGCAGGGTCATGCCCACGGCGGTCCGTCCCATCTCGTCAGACCCCCGCGTAGGAGTGCAGGCCGGGGAAGAAGATGTTCACCACGAGGTAGTTGAACAGCATGCAGGCGAAGCCGAGGACGGACAGCCAGGCCGCGCGCTTGCCGTCCCAGCCGCGCGTGGCGCGCGCGTGCAGGTAGCAGGCGTAGACGACCCAGATGACGAACGTCCACACCTCCTTGGAGTCCCAGTTCCAGTAGCGGTTCCAGGCGACCTGCGCCCAGACGGCACCGGCGATGAGGGTGAAGGTCCACATCACGAAGGCGACGGCGTTGAGGCGGAAGGCCGTGCGCTCCAGCTCCGTGGAGCCGGGCAGGGCGTCCATGAAGACCCCGCCGGCGCGCCCGCCGGCGGCGGCGACCCGGTCGCGCTTCTCCTGCACCAGCTGCAGGACGGTCGCCGAGAAGCCGAGCGTCGACAGCGCGGTCGCCAGGATCGCGACGAAGACGTGGATGATCAGCCAGTAGCTGTCCAGGGCGGGCACCAGCTGCGCGGCCTCGACGTAGAAGCTGCGCAGCGCGATGCCCAGCGTCGCCAGCACCGGCCCGGCCACGAAGGTGCCCAGGTAGCGGGCGTCCCGCCCGCCGCCCAGCCCGGCGCGCTGCGCGCGGGCCACGGCCACCAGGTAGCCGACGGCGACCACGAGCGAGCCGGTGAGGGCGAACTCGAACATGTTGCCCCACGGCACCCGGTGCACCGAGACGCCGCGGGTGACCACGGAGCCCAGGTGCAGCAGCGCCGCGAGGGTGAACAGGGAGGTGCCGACGGCGGCGGCGCGCCGGCGCCGCACGAGCGGCTCCTGCAGCGTCGCCGTGCCCGCCGACCCGCCCGCCGGTGCCCTGGTCGTGGTGGTCGTCGTGCCGGCGCCGACCGCGGCGGCGCCGGCCGCGCGCTCGGCGGCCCGCGCGTCGCGGGCCTTGATCTCCTTGGCGCCGTCGGCGAGGTCGGCGGCGTAGGCGATGAAGGAGAACAGGTAGGCGCTCATGGCGCCGTAGAGCAGGACGTTGCTGATCCCTGCGAGGTTCTCGTCGACGGTCACGGTCTCTCCTCGGGAGCGTGCACTGGCTGCTCATGGTCCCCCACCGGTGGGGGTGGTGGCGACTTCCCCGGCTCGGGCCCGGGCTCGCCGACGGCCGCGCGCAGCCGGGCGAGGACGCCGTCGACCTCGTCGGCCAGGCCGGCGTCGTTGCCGCGGGCCAGGCCGGCCACCTGCACGCGGCTGCCGCCGGCGCCGTCGGGGACCGCCTTGACCCACACCCGGCGCCGGGGCAGGAACAGCGACATCACCAGGCCGGTGGTGGCCAGCAGGGCGAAGACGAGCGCGGCGCTCTGGCCCGGGGTGGAGCGCACGTCGAAGGAGGCGAAGCGCTCGACGCGCTCGAAGGTCACCGAGCCCAGCCCGTCGGGCAGCTGCACCGTCTGCCCCGGCGCCAGCTGCAGCGGCACCGGCCGGCCCTGGTCGTCGAGCACCTGGCGCATGCCCTCGGTCTCCAGGGTGTAGACGTTCTGCGCCACGCCGTCGTCCAGGCCGAGGTCACCGGTCCACACCTGCATGACGAGGACCGGGTTGGCCAGGTCGGGGAAGCCGGAGACCGGTGCGCCGCCCGCGTCGGTCGTGGCCGAGGGCAGGAAGACGCCCTGCAGGGCCAGCTGCACCGGCGCGCCGCTCGCGTCGAGCGCGTCGGGGACCTTGACGACACCGGTGGAGTCGTAGTTGGCGGTCTGCGGCAGGAAGGGCGTCGGGCCGTCCTGCACGACGTTGCCCGCCCCGTCGCGCACGACGATGACGGGTGCGTAGCCGTTGCCGGACAGCGACACCTGCGTGTGCCCGACCTTGGCGGGGTGGTTGACCCGGATGGTCTCCCGGCGCGGCGACGCCCCCGGCTCGTCGGTGAGCGTGACGTCGGCGGCGAAGCTGCGCGGCTCCCCGATCTGGGTGGTCTGCTGCGCCTCGAAGGAGACGTCCATCGCGTCCAGGACGAGCGTGAAGGGCGGCACGTCGGACAGGTCGGCGCCCACCCCGCCGCTGAAGCTGTCGAAGGTCGTGCCGACCATCGTGCCGCCCACCGTCACCAGCCGCTGGCCGGAGTAGGAGAACAGCGAGCTGGAGGCGACGGCCACGAGCAGCCCCACCAGGGACAGGTGGAACAGCAGGTTGCCGCTCTCGCGGTGGTGGCCCTTCTCCGCGGCCACCGAGCCGTCGCGGACCTCGGTGCGGAAGCGGCGGGCGGCCAGCACGGCGCGGGCGGCCTCCAGCACCTGCCCGGGGGCGGCGGCCAGCTGCGCCCCGCGGTGCTCGGGCAGCCGCTCCAGGCGGGCCGGGGTGCGCGGGGGCCGCGAGCGCAGCGCCTTCAGGTGCACCCCCGCGCGCGGCAGCACGCAGCCGACGAGGGAGATGAACAGCAGCAGGTAGATCGCCGAGAACCAGACGGAGGAGTAGACGTGGAAGCCCTGCAGCCGCTCCACCCACGGGCCGGCGGTGGGGTGGTCGCTCATCCACTGCGCGACCCCGGCGGGGTCGTTGTTCTCCTGCGGGAACGTCGAGCCGGGCACGGCGGCGACGGCCAGCAGCATGAGCAGGAACAGCGCGGTGCGCATGCTCGTCAGCTGCCGCCAGCAGTAGCGGGCGAACTCCACCGGGGCCAGCGGCGCCGCCAGCTCGGCGTCCCCGCGCCGGCGCGAGCGGCGCGGGCGCGCGGGCGGGGCGGGTTCGGGCGCGGCGTCGCGGTACTCGTCGCGCAGGTCGTCCAGGTGGGTCTCGTCGGTGCGGGCCATGCTCAGATCACCGTCTGGTAGTCGTTGACGAGGTGGTACTGCAGCCAGCTCACCAGGGGCAGGAAGCGCCCGGTGACCAGCAGCAGGCCGATGGCGACGAGCAGCAGCGCGCCGAACCGGTCGATCGCCACCCGGTGCCGGCGCAGCACCCCCAGCACCCGCATCCCGCGGCCGTAGGCGAGCGCGACGAGGATGAAGGGGAGCCCCAGGCCGAGGCAGTAGGCCAGCCCCAGGCCGGTGGCCCGGTCCGCGCTGCCGGTGGTGAACGCCATCGCCGAGATCGCCGCGAAGATCGGCCCGATGCAGGGCGTCCAGCCGATGCCGAACAGCGCCCCGAGCACCGGGGCGCCCAGCAGGCCGGCCCGCGGCCGCCAGCGCACCTTCAGCTCGCGCTGGGCCCACAGCGGGGAGAACAGCAGCAGCAGCCCGCCGAGGACGACGACGGCGCCCAGGACGCGCTGCAGCACGTCCCGGTGCTGCAGCAGCGCATCGCCCGCGGACCCCGCGACGAAGCTGATGAGGACGAAGACGACGGAGAAGCCGAGGACGAACAGCAGCGAGCCGAGGAACATCCGCCCGCGCCGCTGCGCGGCCAGGTCGCCGCCCGTCAGCCCCGTCACGTAGGCGAGGAAGCCGGGGACCAGAGGCAGCACGCACGGCGACAGGAACGAGACCAGGCCGGCGAGCGCCGCCAGCGGCACCGCCAGCAGCAGCGGCCCGCTCTGCACGTACTCGGGCAGGTTCACGCCGGCTGCTCGGCGGGCTGCTGGGCGGGCTGCTCTGCGGGCTGCTCGGCGGTGGACCCCTGCGGGGCGGGCAGCGCACCGGCGTCGTCGAGCATCCCGCGCAGCGTGGCGGCCCGCACGATCCCGGAGGCGCGCGCGGCGACGCGGCCCTCGGCGTCCAGGACGAGGGTCGTGGGCGTGGCCTGCGGGGCGTAGCGGCGCAGCGCGAGCACCGCCTGCCCCGAGCCGGCGTCGAGCACGGAGGGGTAGGTGATGGCGAAGGTGCGCTGGAAGGAGGCGGCCACCTCGGCGGTGTCGTCGGTGTTGATGCCGACGAACTGCACACCGCGCTCGGCGTACTCGCTCCACACCGCCTGCAGGTCGGGGGCCTCCTTGCGGCACGGCGAGCAGCCGGCGAACCAGGTGTTGAGGACGACGACCTCGCCCCGGTGGTCGCTGAGCCGCAGCTGCGCGCCGTCGACGGTGGTGCCGGTGAAGTCGACGGGCTCACCGCGCTCCTCGACGGGCGTGCTCACGACCGTCCCGTCGCCCTCGATGTAGTTGGCGCCCTGCGTCTGCGGCAGGCCGTCCCCGCCCGAGCAGCCCGCCAGCGCGAGCACCCCCAGGGCGGCGGCCACGACGGTGCGGCGGCGCGCCGCTGCCACCGCCCTCACGCCCCCGGCACCGGGTCGGCGCCCACGAGCAGGTCGGCGCACGGCTCCGCGTAGGAGACCAGCACCAGGCGGCGGCCGACGAACTCCAGGGAGGTCACCGAGGCCAGCGCGCACTCGCGCTTGCGGGGGTCGTGCACCAGGGGGCGGTGCTCGGCGCGCAGGCGGGTGACCCAGACGGGCAGCTGGTGGCTGACGAGCACCGACTCGCGGCCGGGGAAGGCGTCGCGGGCGTCGCGCACGACGGCGCTGACGCGGGCGACCTGCTGCTCGTACGGCTCGCCCCAGCTGGGGCGGAAGGGGTTCCACAGCCGCGGCCAGGCGCGCGGGTCGCGCAGCGAGCCGGGGCCGGTGGTCACGCGCCGGCCCTCGAAGCTGTTGCCGGCCTCGATGATCCGGGGCTCGGTGCCCAGCGGCAGCCCGTGCGCGGCGGCGACGGGCGCGGCGGTCTCCTGGGCGCGCTGCAGCGGCGAGGCCGTCACGGAGGCGACGTCGTGGTCGGCGAAGTGCTCCGCCAGCCGCTGCGCCATCGCCTGGCCGCGCTCGGAGAGGCGGAAGCCGGGCAGGCGGCCGTAGAGGACGCGCTCGGGGTTCCACACCTCGCCGTGGCGCACGAGGTGGACGACCGTGCGGGGCCCGCTCACAGCGACCCCGCCCCGGCGGCCGCGGCGCGCGCGGCGTGCGGCAGCGCCTCCAGGACGCGCCCGAGGGCGTCCTCGTCGTGGCTGGCGGACAGGAACCACGCCTCGAAGGCGCTGGGCGGCAGGTGCACGCCGCGCTCGAGCATGGCGTGGAAGAAGGCGCGGAAGGCGCCGAGGTCCTGGCGGCGGGCCTCGTCGTAGGTGCGCACCTGCGGCTGGTCGGTGAAGAAGACGCTGAACATCGAGCCGGCGGTGTTGACCACGTGCGGCACCCCGGCCCCGGCCAGCGCCGCGCTGGCGGCGTCGCGCACCGTGGCGGCGGCCCGGTCCACGGCCGCGTAGACCTCCGGCGTGCACAGCCGCAGCGTCGTCAGCCCGGCGGCCGTCGCGACGGGGTTCCCCGACAGCGTGCCCGCCTGGTAGACGGGCCCGGCCGGCGCCAGGTGCGCCATGACGTCGGCGCGCCCGCCGAAGGCCGCGGCGGGGAAGCCGCCGCCCATGACCTTGCCGAAGGTCATGAGGTCGGGGGCGTGCTCGGGGCCGAGGCCCTCGTGGCCGTACCAGCCGGCCGCGCTGACCCGGAAGCCCGTCATGACCTCGTCGGAGACGAGCAGGGCGCCGTGCTCGCGGGTGGTGCGGCGCAGCAGCTGGGTGAAGCCGGGCTGCGGGCGCACGACGCCCATGTTGCCCGCGGCCGCCTCGGTGATGAGGCAGGCGATGCGCTCGCCGTGCACGCGGAAGACCTCCGCGAGCGCCTCGGGGTCGTTGTAGGGGATGACGATCGTGTCCGCGGCCGCCGTCCCGGTGACCCCGGGGGTGTCCGGCAGCGCGAAGGTGGCCAGCCCCGAGCCGGCGGAGGCCAGCAGGGCGTCGACGTGGCCGTGGTAGTGACCGGCGAACTTCACGACCACCGGGCGGCCGGTGAACCCGCGGGCCAGCCGGATCGCGCTCATCGTCGCCTCGGTGCCCGAGCTGACCAGGCGCACCTGCTCGACGGGCTCGACGCGGGAGACGATCTCCTCGGCGAGCAGCACCTCGCGCTCGGTGGGCGTGCCGTAGGAGAAGCCGTCGGCGGCGGCCGCGCGCACGGCCTCCAGCACCTGCGGGTGGGCGTGCCCGAGGATCATCGGCCCCCACGAGCAGAGCAGGTCGACGTACTCGGTGCCGTCGGCGTCGGTGAGGTACGGGCCGCGGGCGGAGGCGGTGAAGCGCGGCGTGCCGCCGACCGCGCGGAAGGCGCGGACCGGGGAGTTGACGCCGCCGGGGATCACCGCGCTCGCCCGCTGGAAGAGGGCGGCCGAGGTGGGTGCGGCGGGGTCCGGGGAGGCGGTCGTCGGGACGGGCGTCGGCGCGGTCACGGGTACCAGTGTCGCAAGCTCCGGCGGTCCCGGACTCCCCAGGGGCCCCTACGACGGCGTGTCGGAGGTGCGGCGTGACAGACCTCACGCCCTCCGCTCCCGGACCGCCCGCGCCCGCCCCGCGCCCGGCCCGTCCCCGGTCGGCCCCGGGGTCAGCCCACCGGGGCGGCGGCGGGGCGGCCGGCCGGCTGGTTGAAGCGCAGCTGGTTGCCCGAGGGGTCGCGCACGCCGAAGTCCCGCACGCCGTAGTCCTGGTCGGCGGGCTCGGACAGCACCTCCACCCCCGCGGCCACCAGCCGCTCGAACAGCGCGTCGACGTCGTCGCAGGTGAAGATCAGCCGCGACAGCAGGCCCTTGGCCAGCAGGTCGGCCAGCGCCTCGCGGTCGGCCGGGGAGGCGTCGGGAGTCGAGGCCGGCCGCTCCAGCACCAGGTGCAGCCCCGGCTGGTCGGGCGGGGTGACGGTGACCCAGCGCATCCCCTCGTAGGAGACGTCCTGGGTGACGGCGAAGCCGAGGGCGTCGCGGTAGAACGCCAGGGCCTCGTCGTGGTCGTGGACGGTCACCGTGCAGTTCGAGAGCGTCAGCATGCGCCTCACGCTAGGAGCGGGCCGGGCGCCGGCGCTTCTCCGATCCTGACCGGTCCGCCCGCCCCGGCGGGCCTGGCCACCCGCCGCAGCACGCAGGCCGGGATGGCCGCGGCGGCGGAGTGGTCCAGCGCGCGGTAGGCGCTCGGCGTCATCCCCACCAGGCGGGTGAAGCGCGTGCTGAAGGAGCCCAGCGAGGAGCAGCCCACGGCGAAGCAGGCCTCGGTGACCGAGACGTCGCCGCGGCGCAGCAGGGCCTTGGCCCGCTCGATGCGCCGGGTCATGACGTAGTCGTAGGGGGTCTCGCCGAAGGCCGCCCGGAAGCTGCGGGAGAAGTGCCCCGGCGACATGCAGGCCTGGCGCGCCAGCACGGCGACGTCGAGCGGCTGGGCGAAGTCGCGGTCGACGCGGTCGCGGACGCGGCGCAGCCGCACGAGGTCCTCGCGGTGCGGTGCCACCCCCGCAGGTTCCCGCCCGCGCACCGGCCGGCACAACCCCCGGCCCGTGCGCGCGCCCCGGAGCGGGGCGGCGGAGCCCGGGTGACGGGCCCGCACCCCCTGTCGCGCGGACCGCGGGTGCCCCAGACTACGAGCGCCGGGACCCCGGCACCACGCCAGTGAAGCGGAGTTCAACCATGAGCCAGCTGCGCAGCGAACCGGTCGTCTCAGGGGAGCCCTACGCCGTCGTCGAGGTGCGGGGGGCGCCACCGTCGGGCCTCGACGAGTTCGGCGGTGACACCTCGTTCCTGCTGACCCTCGGCTCCCACCAGCACGAGGTGGTGGGGGTCGGCACCGTCGTCGACGGCATGGCCCTCGTGCACGAGAAGGAGGGCCAGGACGGCGGCGGCAAGGACGTGCGGGTGTGGCAGGTGACGAACGCGCCCGGCGGGTTCGTCGCCGAGCACGTGACCCGCTGACCCGCCCGCCCCTCCCCCGGGACCGGCACCGGGACGACGTGCTGGGACCGCTCGAACGCGCGGCGGAACCGGTTGAACGCGCGACCGCCGCGCACGGCGGGGAACCCCTGCGGTGCGCGGCGGTGCTGCGTCCGGCCGGTGCCGTCAGCGCGAGAGCGCGAACACCGTCGTCGTCCGGTACTCCTCCCCCGGGCGCAGCACGGTGGAGGGGAAGTCCGGCTGGTTCGGGGAGTCCGGGAAGTGCTGGGTCTCCAGCGCCAGGCCGTCGCCCTGGCGGTACACCGTCCCGCCCGTGCCGACGAGCGTGCCGTCGAGGAAGTTGCCCGAGTAGAACTGCAGACCGGGTTCGGTCGTCGAGATCGTCAGCGTGCGGCCGCTGGCCGGGTCGTGCAGGACGGCCGCCTCCTCCAGCTCCGACTCGGTGTCGCGGTCCAGGACCCAGTTGTGGTCGTAGCCCTGGCCGAACAGGACCTGCTGGAACGGCTGGCGGATGCGCTCGCCGATCGCCGTGGGCCGGCGGAAGTCCATCGGCGTGCCCGCCACCGGGGCGATCTCACCGGTGGGGATGAGGGTCTCGTCCACCGGGGTGTACGCGTCGGCGTGCAGCGTGAGCTCGTGGTCGTAGATCGACCCCGACCCCTCGCCGGAGAGGTTCCAGTAGGAGTGGTTGGTGAGGTTGACGACCGTGGCCGCGTCCGTCGTCGCGCGGTAGTCCAGCCGCAGCTGCGAGAACCGGTCGAGGGTGTAGGTGACGTCCACCGACAGCGTCCCCGGGTAGCCCTGGTCGCCGTCCGGGCTGACCAGCGACAGCTTCAGCCCGACGGTGCCGCCGCCGAACACCGGTTCGGCGGACCAGACCCGCTTGTCGAAGGAGTCCTCCCCGCCGTGCAGGGAGTTCGGGCCGTCGTTCAGCGGCAGCTGGTGCTCGACGCCGTCGAGGGTGAACCTCCCACCGGCGATGCGGTTGCCGTAGCGGCCGATGAGGGCTCCGAAGTACGGGCCGGGGTTGTTGCCGGCCAGGTAGCCCTCGAGGTCCTCGAAGCCGAGGACGACGTTCGTGCTGCGCCCGGAGGAGTCGGGGAACTCCAGGCTCTGGACGATGCCGCCGTAGGTGAGGATCCGGACGGTCACCTCGCCGTTGACGAGCGTCCAGCGCTCGACGGCGGTGCCGTCGGGGGTGGTGCCCCACGGCTCGGCGGACAGCCGCGGATCGAGGCGTTCGGCCGACGCCGAGGCGCTCGAGGCGCCGGCGACCGTGGCCGCCGCACCCGCGAGGGCACCGGCGAGCACGACGCTGCGCCGGGAGGGGTTCGGGGACATGCGCTCTCCTTCGATGAGCTCCGTCGCTCGGACGGCGGAGGGGCCGCCGCGGAGTGGTCCGGAAACTACGGAGAGCGTGCAACGTTGTCAATGGGGCTGCTGTGACGAGCGGGGCGGCGGTCCGGCCGCAGCCCCGCCCGACCCGGGCGCCCCGCCCTGCGGGCCTCAGCCGATCCAGTCCCGGGCGGCTTCGAGCGCCCAGTAGGTGAGGACGATCTGCGCGCCCGCGCGCCGCAGCGCGAGCAGCGACTCCAGCGCCACGCGGTCGCGGTCCAGCGCGCCGGCCTGCGCGGCGAACTCGACCATCGCGTACTCCCCCGACACCTGGTAGCTCGCGACGGGCACGTCGGAGACCTCGGCGACCGCGCGCAGCACGTCCAGGTAGGGCAGGCCCGGCTTGACCATCACCATGTCCGCGCCCTCGTCGAGGTCCAGGCGGACCTCGCGCAGCGCCTCGGCGACGTTGGCCGCCGGATCCTGCTGGTAGGTGCGGCGGTCGCCCTTGAGCTGGGAGTTCACGGCCTCGCGGAAGGGGCCGTAGAAACCGCTGGCGTACTTGACCGCGTACGCGAACAGGGACACGTCCTCGTGGCCGGCCCCGTCCAGCGCCTCGCGCAGGACGCCGATCTGGCCGTCCATCATCCCGCTCGGCCCGAGCACGTGGGCACCGGCGGCCGCCTGGGCCAGCGCCATCGACGCGTAGCGCTCCAGCGTCGCGTCGTTGTCGACCCGGCCGGCGGCGTCCAGCACCCCGCAGTGGCCGTGGTCGGTGAACTCGTCCAGGCACAGGTCGGCCATGACGACGATGTCGTCGCCGACGGCCTCGCGCACGTCCGCCAGGGCGACGTTGAGGATGCCGTCGGGGTCGTCGGCGCCGGAGCCGACGGCGTCCAGGTGCTCCGGCACCCCGAACAGCATGATCCCGCCCAGCCCGGCGGCCACCGCCTCCCTCGCGGTCGCCACGAGCGAGGCGCGGGTGTGCTGGACGACGCCGGGCAGGGTGCGGATCGGCTGCGGCGCGTCGATCCCCTCGCGCACGAAGACCGGCAGGACGAGGTCGCCGGGGTGCAGGTGCACGTCGGTCACCAGCCGGCGCATGGCCGGGGTGGCGCGCAGGCGACGGGGACGGACGGGCAGCTGCACCACTTCGGGCTCCTGTTCCTGGTGCGTCAGCGCGCGCGGCGGCGCGCCGACGCCTTCTTCTGGCTGGGCCGCAGCACCGGCTCGCCGGCCTCGATCGCCGAGGCGCGCAGCCCCTGGCCGTAGCCCGCGAGGGCGTCGACGAGGGCGTCGGCGCTGGGCTCGGCCGCGAGGACGTCGACGCGCAGGCCGTGCTCCTCGGCGGTCTTGGCGGTGGCCGGGCCGATGCAGGCCACGACGGTGGACGGGTGCGGCTTGCCCGCGATCCCGACGAGGTTGCGCACGGTGGAGCTGGAGGTGAACACCACCGCGTCGAAGGCGCCGGTCTTGATGGCGTCGCGCACCGGCGCGGCCGGCGGCGCGGCGCGCACGGTGCGGTACGCCGTGACGTCGTCGACCTCCCAGCCGTTCTCCTGCAGACCGGCCACGAGGGTGTCGGTGGCGATGTCGGCGCGCGGCAGGAACACCCGGTTGATCGGGTCCAGCACGTCGTCGTAGGGCGGCCACGCCTGCAGCAGGCCCGTCGCCGACTGCTCGGTCTCGGGCACCAGGTCCGGCTCGATGCCCCACTCGCGCAGCGCCTCGGCCGTGACGCCGCCGACGGCGGCGACCTTCAGGCCGGAGAACGCGCGGGCGTCCAGGCCGTACTCGGTGAACTTCTCGCGCACCGCCCGCACGGCGTTGACGGAGGTGAAGCCGATCCACTCGTAGCGGCCGGTGACCAGGCCCTTGACGGCCTTCTCCATCTGCTGCGGCGTGCGCGGCGGCTCCACCGAGATGGTCGGGACGACCTCGGCGACGGCACCGTGCTCGGCCAGCTTCGCGCTGACCCCGCCGGCCTGCTCCTTGGTGCGCGGCACCAGCACCCGCCAGCCGAACAGCGGCTTGGTCTCGTACCAGCTGGCCTGCTCGCGCAGCGAGACGACGGAGCCGATGACCGCGGTCGTCGGCGAACCGTCGATGGCCGTCGCGATCGGCTCCAGCTCGCCGAGCGTGGTGGTGGTCGTCGACTGCGTCGTCAGGGTGCCCGAGGAGGTCAGCGACACGGGGGTCGAGGCGGCTCGCCCGGCGCCCAGCAGGCCCACGGCCGCCGCGGCGATGTCGTCGCCGGTGCCGAGCACGACGACCGTGCAGTCCTTGTCCACGTGCCGCGACCAGTCCAGCGAGCGGCCCGCGGGGTGGACGACGTTGACGCTGCTGGTGTGCTGGGTGGTCATCGGCACGCCCGCGTACGTCGGGACGGCGTTGACCGCGGAGACGCCCGGCACCACGTCGAAGGGGGCGCCGGCCTTGCGGCAGGCGGTGATCTCGTCGACCAGGCCGGTGAACGTCGAGGGGTCGCCGTCCATGAGGCGCACCACGCGGCCGCCGGTGCGGGCGGCCTTGACGACGAGCTTGGCGCGGGCGGCGCGCGTCATCGGCTGCCCGTCGTCGCCGCAGGCGGCGTCCACGACCTCCACGCCGGGGCGGCAGTGCCGCGCCACGAGGTCCTCGCGGCTGCCCTGGTCGAGGACGACGACGTCGGCGGCGGCCAGCAGGTCCACCGCGCGCAGCGTCAGCAGCCCCGGGTCGCCCGGGCCCGCGCCGACGAAGGAGACGTGGCCGACGGCCCTCTCGGCCGCCGAGCCGCCGCGGGTGGAGCCCTCCGCGCCCGGCCTGGCGGCGCGGGCGGGCGAGCGCCTCGGCGTGGCGACGACGGCGTCGGCCGCCTCGACGACGGGCGCGAGGTCGGCGGCGGGCGCCGCGCTCACCTCCGCCAGGACGTCGACCTGGGGCGCGTCGATCGCCGCGTCCACCGACGCGTCGACCACAGGGCTGTTCGTCGTCGTGCTCACGAGCCACTCTCCGAGTCGGGACGTGGACCGTCGTCCGGACGGTCCTGGGGGTGGTCCTGGGCGCCGCCGCCGACGGCGGCGGGAGTGCGGGGGCTGCGGCCGCCGAAGACCGCGGCCAGCAGGTCGGCCGCGACGGCGGCGCCGAGCTCGCGCGCCGCCCCCTCGTCGGCGGCGGGGGCGCGCACCGCGCGGCGCACGAGCTCGCCCGAGGGCGCCTGCACGGCGACCCGCAGGTCCAGCTCGCCCTCCAGCGCGCGCGCGTGCGCGCCCACCGGGGCCGAGCAGCCGGCCTCCAGGCCGGAGAGGACCTGCCGCTCGGCGGCGACGGCCAGCCGGTCCGCGGGCGAGTCCAGGGCCGCCAGGGCGGCGACCACCTCGGCGTCGTCGGCGCGGCACTCCACGGCCAGCGCCCCCTGGCCCGGTGCGGGCACGAAGACGTCGGCGTCGAAGACCTCGGTGGCCTCCTCGAGGCGGCCGATGCGCGCCAGCCCCGCGGCGGCCAGCACGACGGCGTCCAGCTCGCCGGAGGCGGCGAAGCCGATGCGGGTGTCGATGTTGCCGCGCACGGCCACGACCTGCAGGTCCGGGCGCAGCGCCTGCAGCAGCGCGCGCCGGCGCGGTGAGCCGGTGCCGACGCGGGCACCGGCGGGCAGCTGCGCCAGGGTGCGCCCGCCGGAGGCCACGAGCACGTCGCGGGGGTCCTCGCGCGCGGGCACCGCGGCCAGCGCGAGGCCGTCGGCCGGCGAGGTCGGCAGGTCCTTCAGCGAGTGCACCGCCAGGTCGACGCCGCCGGCCACGAGCGCCTCGCGCAGCGCGGAGACGAACACGCCCGTGCCGCCGATGGTGGCCAGCGGGGCGCGCGAGACGTCGCCGTGGGTGGTGATCTCCACGAGCTCGACCTCGCGCCCGCCGCGGCGCAGCAGGTCGGCGACCCACCGGCTCTGGGTGGTGGCCAGGGCGCTGCGGCGGGTGCCCAGGCGCAGCGCCCTCACGGCAGGCGCCCGACGGCCTCGGCGACGGTGCCGGACAGCGGCGCGTCACCGGGCAGGGCGGAGCGGCCGGGCGCGCCGACCTCCAGGTCGAACAGGGCGCGCAGGGCGGCCGCGTAGCCGACCCCGCCGGGGGACTCGGCGAGCTCCTTCACCCGCACCGTCGGGGTGTGCAGCAGCTTCTCCACGATGCGGTGCACCGCGCGGTCCACCTCGGCGCGGGTGGTCTCGTCGAGGTCCACCCGGCCGGCCAGGCGGCGCATCTCGGTGTCCACGACGTGGCGGGCCTGGGCGCGCAGCGCCACGACCGTCGGGGCGACGTCGGCGGCGCGCAGCGAGGCGGCGTGCGCGGCGACCTCCTCGGCGACGATGGCCCGCACCGAGCGCAGGTCCTCGGCGACGGCGGAGCTGGCGAGGTCGGCCCCCAGGCCCTCCAGGTCGACCAGGTGCGCGCCGGGCAGGGTCGCCACGTCGGGGGCGATGTCGCGCGGCAGCGCCAGGTCGGCCAGCACCAGCGGGCGCTGCGGGCGGTCCAGCAGCGCGCTGGCGACGGTGGCGACGTCGAGCACGTGCCCGACCGCCCCCGTGCAGCTGACGACGAGGTCGGCCGCGGCCACCTCGGCGCGCAGGGTGTCCAGGCCCACCGCCCGCCCGCCGACGGCGCCGGCCAGCCGCTGCGCGCGCTCGGGGGTGCGGTTGGCGACGACGACGTCCAGCCCCGCGCGCGCCAGCGTCGTGGCGACGAGGGCGCTCATGGCCCCGGCGCCGACCACGAGGGCGCGCCGGCCCGGCAGCGGCCCGAGGACGCCCTCGGCGCGCGCGGTGGTGGCGTCCACGAGCGAGGCGCCGGCGGCGTCCAGGCCGGTCTCCGAGTGCGCCCGCTTGCCCACCCGCAGCGCGGTCTGCAGCAGCCGGTCCAGCGGGCTGCCGGTGCGGCCGCGCTCGTGCAGGTCGTGCAGGGCGCCGCGCAGCTGGCCGAGGATCTGGCTCTCGCCGACGGCCATCGAGTCCAGGCCGCAGGCGACGCGGAAGAGGTGCTCCACGCCGGCGTCCTCGTAGTGCACGTACATCTGCTCGCCGAGCTCCTCGACGCCCAGCCCGATGCGCCGGCACAGCACGTCGCCGACGTCGGCGACGCCGCCGTGGAAGCGGGTGACCTCGCAGTACAGCTCGACGCGGTTGCAGGTGGACAGCGCGAAGGCCTCCTCCACGTGCGCAGAGGCGGTCAGGTCGGCGACGACCCCGCGCGCGGCCGCCGCGTCCAGCGAGGCGCGCTCCAGGACGTCCAGGGAGGCGGTGCGGTGGGACAGGCCCACGACGAGCAGCGCCACTCAGACCACCTCCCCGACCCGCGGGCGGACCCCGTCGAGGGGGTGCACCGGCAGCGGCGCCGCGGCGGGCGCGGCGGGGGCCGGCAGGGGCGCCACCGCGCGGGTGGCCTTGCGCTGGGCGTGGAAGGCGAGGATCTGGAGCTCCGAGGCGAGGTCGACCTTGCGCACGTCGACCCCGGCGGGCACGCGCAGCACGGTCGGGGCGAAGTTGAGGACGCTGGTCACGCCGGCGGCCACGAGGCGGTCGCAGACGTCCTGGGCGTGCTCGGCGGGCACGGCCAGCACCCCGATGGTCGGCTCGTCCGGGCGCAGGACCTCGCCGAGCTCCTCCAGCGGGCGCACCGGCAGGCCGCTGACGACCTCGCCGACCACCTGCGGGCCGTCGTCGAAGAGGCCCACGACGCGGAAGCCGCGGGAGGCGAAGCCGCCGTAGCCGGCGAGGGCGTGCCCGAGGTTGCCGATGCCGACGATGACGACGTTCCAGCTCGTGGTCTGCCCCAGCCTGTCGGCGATCTGTCGACGCAGCTGCTCCACGTCGTAGCCCACGCCCCGGGTGCCGTAGCTGCCCAGGTGGGACAGGTCCTTGCGCAGCTTCGCGGAGCCGACGCCGGCGGCCTCCGCCAGCGCCTCCGAGGAGACCGTGCGCAACCCTCCGTCGGCGAACGCCGACAGGGCCCTCAGGTACTGCGGCAACCTGGCCACGGTCGCTTCGGGGACGTCGACCGTCCCCACCTCGTCCTCGTCCACAGCGGTCAGACCCGCACCCTCGTACGCGTTCTCCCGGCCCGGGCACCCCCGGGCCGCTGGTCGTGCGTCCAGCAGCCTAGGCTCTTGTGAACCCATGCACAAAGTCGTGCGCCGTCGGCGTGACGAGGGTCTCGCCCGCGCCCGCAGCGCTCACGCAGCGCTCACCCCGCGCCGCCGCCCGCGCCCCGGCCGCGGCGCCGCCACCAGCGCCGCCCGGCCAGCGCGTCCTGCAGCCGCTGCCCGTCGAGGCGGCCGAAGTCGCGCTCGGCGCCGTCGACGAGCACCACGGGCACCCGGTCGGAGAAGCGGCGCAGCAGGTCCGGGTCCGCGTCGACGTCGACCTCCGCCCAGGCGGTGCCGGTCCGCTCGGCCACCTCGCGCACGACCTCGCGGCCCTGCTCGCACAGGTGGCAGCCCACCCGCGAGACCAGCACGAGGCGCTCCCGGCCCGTCCCGCCCACCCGCTGCTCCTCCACGCGCTCCCCCACCGCTCCTCCGCCCGCTCCTCCGCCGTCGGCTGCGCAGCGCACCCGCGTGCTTACGATGACCGGCATGCCCCCCGACGTCGAGGCCGCGTTCTTCGACCTCGACAACACGGTGGTGCGCGGCGCCTCGCTGTTCTACTTCGCCCGGGGGCTGGCCGCGCGCGGGTTCTTCTCCCGCCGCGAGCTGCAGGGCTTCACCCGGCGCGCCGTGCACTACGCGCTGCGCGGGGAGGTCCACGGCCACCTCGTGGAGGTCCGCGAGCTCGCGCTCGCCTTCGTCGCCGGGCACACCACGGCCGAGATCCGCGGCATCGGCGAGGAGGTCTACGACGAGCACGTCGAGGCCAAGGTGCGCCCGGGCGCGCAGGCGCTGGCCCGCGGCCACCTCGCGGCGGGCGCACCGGTGTGGCTGGTGACCGCCGCCCCCGTCGAGCTGGCCGACGTCGTGGCCCGCCGCCTGGGGTTCACCGGAGCCCTGGGCACCGTGGCGGAGTCGGTCGACGGGGTCTACACCGGCCGCCTGATCGGCGAGCCGCTGCACGGGCCGGCCAAGGCCGAGGCCGTGGCCGCGCTGGCGCGCGCCTCGGGCTGGGACCTCGCCCGCTGCGCGGCCTACTCCGACTCCGCCAACGACCTGCCGCTGCTGTCGATGGTGGGCCACGCCGTCGCGGTGAACCCCGACCGCGCGCTGCGCCGGCACGCCGCGGCGCACGGCTGGCCGGTGCTGGAGTTCCGCACCTGGCAGCACGCCGTGCGCTGGACGCGGCGGCTGGGCGCGGCGGGCGCCCTGGGCGCGGGGGCCTTCGTGCTCGCCGGCCTGGTGCGCCGCGGCCGCTGACCCGGCCCGGTCGGGTCCGGCCCGGACGCGCGAACGGGCGGGCCCCCCGGTGGGGAGCCCGCCCGCGCGGTGGCTGCAGTCAGCTCACTTCTTGTTGCGGCGCTGGTGGCGCGTGCGGCGGAGCAGCTTGCGGTGCTTCTTCTTCGCCATGCGCTTGCGCCGCTTCTTGATCACAGAGCCCAAGGGGTCCTCGCTCACTCGACGTGTCGACTCGTGCCGGCTGGTGCCGGCGGGTGCCGGCCGCAGCCGGCGTGCCGCTCGCGCGGCAGACCGTCCTGGAGTCTACCGGCCCGCGCGGGCGCCGCGTCGTCCCACCACCGGCCGGTGCGCCCGCACGGGTGCCCCGGCCGGCGCCGCACCGGGGCCCGCCGGCCGCCCCGGCGTGGCGGCGTGCGCTCTCACGCGGTGTCGATGTAGGACTGGCGCAGGTACTCGTGGACGGCGTCCTCGGGCACCCGGAAGGAGCGGCCGACCCGCACCGCGGGCAGGTCGCCGTTGTGCACCAAGCGGTACACCGTCATCTTCGACACGCGCATCATCGACGCGACCTCGGCCACGGTCAGGAACCGGACCTCGGACAGCGGGCGGTCCTCAGGCATCCCCACAGCACCCTTCACCTCGCGCGCCAGCGGTGCGCCGTCCCCCGCGGACGGCCCGGTGGGGGCGCGGTCAGCCACCACTGTAGGGGCAGGTGTGACGTGCGTGGAAGATCTCCGTGTCCACCAAGTCACGGAGCGTGACCTAAACGCCCCGTGACCAGCGATGACGCTCGGTAAAAAGGTTCAGGACCGCACGTCCCGCTCAGTCGAAGTCGGGGTCCAGGCCGTGCAGCGGGAAGGCCGCGCGCCGCGTCGCCAGGATCGCGCGGTCCACCGCGTCCCCCGGGTCGTAGCCGGAGTCCCAGCCCGCGAACGCCACCTGGGCACCGTCCGTCATCGTCCGCGGGGCCTCCCGGCCCAGGACCTCCAGCACGTGGCGGCGCCACGGCTCCGGCAGCGGCGTCTGCGGCGGCAGCGGCTGCTGCGAGGCCTCCGCCACCAGGTGCGCCCAGGTCCGCGGCACGACGTCGACGACCTCGTAGCCCCCGCCGCCCAGCGCCAGCCAGCGCCCCCCGGCGGCCGAGTGCGCCAGCGCGTGCATCGACGAGGCCGCCGCGCGCTGCGCGTCCACCGACACCACCAGGTGCCCCAGCGGGTCCAGCGCGTGGGTGTCGCACCCGTGCTGGGTCACCAGCACGTCCGGCCGGAAGGCGCCCACCAGCTGCGGCACGACCGCGTGCACCGCCCGCAGCCAGCCCGCGTCCCCCGTGCCCGCCGGCAGCGCCAGGTTCACCGCGGAGCCCAGCGCCCCGGCACCCCCCAGCTCGTCGGCGAACCCCGTGCCGGGGAACAGCGTCGTCCCCGACTCGTGGACGCTCACCGTCAGCACCCGCGGGTCGTCCCAGAACACCGCCTCGGTGCCGTCGCCGTGGTGGCAGTCCAGGTCGACGTAGGCCACCCGCTCGGCGCCGTCGCGCAGCATCGCCACGATCGCCGCCGCCGCGTCGTTGTAGACGCAGAAGCCGCTCGCGCAGCCCGGCTTGGCGTGGTGCATGCCGCCGCAGAAGTTCACCCCGTGCAGGGTGCGGCCCGCGACCAGCGCGCGGCCCAGGTCCACCGAGCCGCCGACGATGCGGGCCGCGGCCTCGTGCATGCCCGGGAAGGCCGGGTCGTCCTCGGTGCCCAGGCCGAAGACCTCCTGCGCCTGGCGCGGGTCCGCCGAGGCCGCCTGCACGGCCCGCACGTAGTCCTCGTCGTGCACGCTCGTCAGCAGCTCGTCGTCGGCGGGTTCCGCCGAGACCACGCGCACCCCCGGGCGCTCGAACAGCCCCAGCTGCTCGCACAGCCGGGCCGTCAGGTCCAGCCGGATGGGGGCCATCGGGTGCCAGCGGCCGAAGTCGTAGCCGTTGAAGGCCGGGTCCCACACCACCCGCACCACGTCCTGCGCCACGTCCTGCACCTGCTCGTCCTGCACCTGCTCGTCCACCTCAGCCCCCCGACAGCTGCTTCGAGCGGGCCGCCGCGGCCTCGACCGCGGCCACCAGCGCGGCCCGCACCCCGGACTCGTCCAGCTGGCGCAGCGCCGCGGCCGTCGTGCCCGCCGGGGAGGTCACCTGCTCGCGCAGCACCGTCGGGTGCTGCCCCGTCTCGCGCAGCATCGCCCCCGCGCCCACGACGGTCTGCACGACGAGCTCGGTGGCGACCGCCCGCGGCAGCCCCAGCAGCACCCCCGCCTCCACCATGGCCTCCACGACGTAGAAGACGTAGGCCGGGCCGGAGCCGGACAGCGCCGTCACCGCGTCCAGGTGCTTCTCCGCGAGCACGACCGTGCGCCCGCACGAGCGCAGCAGGTCCTCGGCCTCGGCGAGGTGCTCGTCGCCGCACGCCGCACCGGCCGCCAGCGCCGCCATGCCCTCGTCGACCAGCGACGGCGTGTTCGGCATCACCCGCACGACGGCCGTGCCCGGCGCCAGCCTCGCCTCCACGGCCGCGGTCGTCACGCCCGCGGCCAGCGAGACCACGAGGGCGCCCGGCGCCAGGTGCGGGGCCAGGGAGTCCAGCAGGTCGCCGAGGTCCTGCGGCTTGACGGCGAGCACGACCACGTCCGCCCCGGCCACCGCCGCCACGTCGTCGACGACGCCGACGCCGAAGCGCTCGTGCAGCTCGCGCCCGCGGCCGGCGCGCCGGTCGACCACGAGCACCCCGCCCGGGTCGCGGCCGGCGCGCAGCAGACCGCCCAGCAGCGTCTGGCCCATGACCCCGGCGCCCACGAGCGCCAGGCGCCGCGGCGCGCCGCCCACCGCGCTCACCGGGTCACCCGCGCGGGCGCCAGGTGCGTGCGCGCGAACTCCAGCGTGCGGGCCAGCAGCTCCTCGCGCGCCGCCCGCCCGCGGGCTCTGCGGGTGTTCACCTCTGCCACCACCGTCCCTCCGAAACCGCTGCGCACCAGCTCGGCCAGCGCGGCCGCGACCGGCTGCGCCCCCTCGCCGGGCACCAGGTGCTCGTCCTTGACCGAGCCCGACCCGTCGCACAGGTGCACGTGGGCCAGGCGCTCGCCGAACGCGCGGGTCAGCTGCAGGCAGTCCTGACCGCTCGTCGCGGCGTGGGAGTAGTCCAGCGTCAGGTGGCGGTAGCCGACGTCCGCGGGGTCCCAGCCCGGCGCGTACGCCACGACCTCCCGCCCGCGCGCCCGCCAGGGGAACATGTTCTCCACCGCCAGCACGACCCCCGTGCGCTCCTCCAGCCGCTGCACGCCCGCCACGAAACCCGACGCGTACTCGCGCTGCCAGCGGAACGGGGGGTGCACGACGACCGTGCCCGCGCCCAGCGAGGCGGCCAGCTCGGCCGAGCGCTCCAGCTTGCCCCACGGGTCCCCCCGCCCCCAGGTGCGCTGGGTGAGCAGCAGCGTGGGGGCGTGCACCGACAGCACGGGCACGGCGAAGTGGTCCACGAGGCGCTGCAGCGCGGCGCCGTCCTGGCTGACCGGGTCGGTCCACACGAGGACCTCGACGCCGTCGTAGCCCAGGCGGGCGGCGATCTCGAACGCCGCCGTCGTGGACTCCGGGTAGGAGCACGTCGTCGACAGCCCGACCCGGATGGGCGCGGGGTCCGCTCGCGGCCCGTCCACGACGACCACGCTAGAGGGCCCCGGCCCCGGCGCCGTCCAGCAGGCGGGCGTCGGCGCCGATCGCGTCGAGGCGGCGCAGGATGATCCCCTCGCGCAGCGCCCACGGGCACACCAGCGCCTCCTGCACGCCCAGCAGCTCGAAGGCGGCCTCGGCCACGAGCGCGCCGGCCAGCAGCTGCGGTGCGCGCTCGGCGCTGACGCCCTCCAGCTCGCAGCGCCGCTTGAGCTTCATCTCCGCCAGCCGCGGCACCCACGGCGCCAGGTCGGCCAGCCGCAGCTCGCGGCGCACCGCCGGGCCCTGGTCGCTGGGCGCCGCACCGCACAGGCGGGCCAGGCTGCGGAAGGTCTTGCTCGTGACCACGACGCGGTCGGGGGTGCCCGCGCGCGTGACCTCGCGCACGCGGGAGGCGATCTGCTGGCGCACGTAGCGGCGCACCTCGCGCACGGCCTCCGGCGCGGGCGGGTCGCCCGGCAGCCGGTCGCGCGTGAGGCGCCCGGCGCCCAGCGGCAGCGAGAACGACACGTCCGGCACCTCGTCCAGGCCCGCCGCGACCTCCAGCGAGCCGCCGCCGATGTCGAGCACGAGCAGCCGCCCGGCCGACCAGCCGAACCAGCGGCGCACGGCCAGGAAGGTGAGGTCGGCCTCGGCGGTGCCGGGCAGCACCTGCAGGCGCACCCCGGTGGCCCGCTCGACGTGGTCGAGCACCTGCTCGCCGTTGACGGCCTCGCGCACGGCGGAGGTGGCGAAGGCGAGCACCTGCTCGGCGCCGGCGTCCTCGGCCGCGGCGGCCGCGGCGGCCACGGCGTCGGTGAGCGCCTCCACGCCCGAGGGGTCGATCGCCCCGTCGGCGTCGAGGTGCTCGGCCAGCCGCAGCAGCCGGCGGGTCGAGGTGGCCGCCAGCGGCTGCGCCCCGGGGTGGGCGTCGACCACGAGGAGGTGGATGGTGTTGGAGCCCACGTCGAGCACGCCGAGACGCATCCGGCGACCGTACTGGACGCCGGGGGCGCCCCCGCACGCCGCGTACCCTTCCTCGGTGAGCGTCGAGACCCCGCTGGACAGCGCCCGGCTGTGGCTGGAGTTCCCCGACCCCGAGGACGCGGCCGCGGCCGACGCCGGCGCGGGGCCCGGGCACCAGCCGGACACCGTCTACCGCGTCGACCTGACGTGGCTGACCAGCGACTACACGTGCATCTTCGGCAACGGCTGCCCCGGCATCTACGCCGACGCCCCCGACGTCGGCTGCTGCACCCTGGGCGCGCACTTCACCGAGGACGCCGACGAGGAGCGCGTGGCGCGGGTCGTGGCCACCCTCGGCCCGGGCACCTGGCAGTTCCTCGAGGAGGGCCGCCCCGAGCGCGGCGGCTGGACCGAGGTCGAGGACGGCGCCCGCAAGACCCGCGTGCACGAGGGGGGCTGCATCTTCGCCAACCGCCCCGGCTTCCCCGCGGGCGCCGGCTGCGCGCTGCACCTGCAGGCGCTGCAGGACGGCGTGGACCCGCTGGCGTACAAGCCCGACGTGTGCTGGCAGCTGCCGCTGAAGCGCTCCTACCGCACCGTCGAGCGCGGCGACGGCAGCAGCTACCTGGAGGTGAGCATCGCCGAGTACGACCGCCGCGGCTGGGGCGAGGGCGGGCACGACCTGGACTGGTACTGCACGGGCAACCCCGCCGCCCACGTCGGCAGCCGGCCGCTGTTCCGCAGCATGGAGAACGAGCTGCGCGAGATGATCGGCTCCCCCGCCTTCGAGGAGCTCGCCCGCCACTGCGAGTCGCTGCTGGCCCGCACCCGCACCGCCGCCGGGCCCACCACGGCCCACCGCCGGCTGCTGCCGCTGACGGTGCACCCCGCCGACCGGGCCCGCCGCGCGCAGCCGTGACGCAGCTGCCCGGGGTGGTGCCCAGCCCCAACGTGTGGAACTCCCCCGACGTCTACGAGCTGGAGAACCTCGCCGTCGACCGCGGCGGGCGCATCGAGGCCGCGATGCGCGCCGTGCGCGACTGGGCCGGCCAGGACGTCCTCGACGTCGGCTGCGGCACCGGCTTCCACCTGCCCCGCTTCGCGGCCGACGCCCGCTCGGTCACCGGCGTCGAACCGCACCCGCCGCTGCTGCGGCGGGCGCTGGAGCGCGTGCGCGGCCTGGAGCCCGCCGTGCGCGAGCGGGTCCGGGTGCTGCACGGGGCGGCCGCCGCGCTGCCCCTGCCGGACGCGAGCGTCGACGTCGTGCACGCCCGGTGGGCCTACTTCTTCGGGCCCGGCTGCGAGCCGGGCCTGGCCGAGCTGGAGCGCGTGGTGCGCCGCGGCGGCACCGCCTTCGTCGTCGACAACGACGCCACCGCGTCCACCTTCGGGCGCTGGTTCACCCGCTCGCTGCCCGGCCACGACCAGCTGGCCGTGGACCGCTTCTTCGCCCGGCGCGGCTGGAGCGCGCAGCGCCTGCTGGTGGCCTGGGAGTTCGAGACCCGCGCCGACCTGGAGGCCGTCGTGCGCATCGAGTTCCCCCCGCGCCAGGCCGCCGCGATCCTCGCCGAGCACGAGGGCACGAGCGTCGACTACGCCGTGCTCGTGCGCTCGCGGGGCTTCTGAGCCCCCTCGCCCGGCCCCTCGCCCGGCCCCTCGCCGTCCCGCCCGAGCAGGTGCGCCACGACCGCGTCCGCCGGCATCGGCCGGGCGAACAGGTACCCCTGCCCCCACGTGCAGCCCGCGTCCCGCACGATCGCGCGGGCCTGCTCGGTCTCGATGCCCTCCACGACGGTCAGCAGCCCCAGGGCCGCGCTGAGCGAGGCGATGCCCGCCAGCACGGCCCGCCCGGAGGGCTCGGTGTGGTCGTCGACGAACGACTTGTCGATCTTGACGACGTCCACCGGCAGCCGCCGCAGGTACGACAGCGACGAGTAGCCGGTGCCGAAGTCGTCCAGCGCGGTCCGCACGCCCAGCGCCCGCAGCGCCAGCAGCGCCGAGCGCGCCGCCTCCAGGTCGCCCACCGCGGCGCTCTCGGTGACCTCCAGGCACAGCGCCGCGGCCGGCACGCCGGCGTCCTCCAGCGCCCGGCGCACCTGCTCGGCCAGCCCCGGCTGCACGAGGTGGCGGCTGGAGAGGTTGACGCCGACCTCGAGGTCGTCGCGGCCGGTCCCCTCGCGCCAGCGGCGCAGCTGCGCCAGCGCGCTGGTCAGCACGTGCGCGCCGAGGTCGAGCACGAGGTCGCTCTCCTCCGCGATCGGCACGAACACCGACGGCGGCACCGGGCCGCGGTCGGGGTGGCGCCAGCGGGCGAGGGCCTCGAAGCCCACGGTCCGCCCGTCGGCCAGGTCCACCAGCGGCTGGTAGACGACCTCCACGCCGCCCCCGGCCAGCGCCGCGCGCAGGTCCGCGGCCAGTTCCGCGCGCTCGTGGGCGGCGTCGAGCAGCCGCTGGGAGAACGGCACGCCCACGTCGCCGCCGGCCGCCTTGGCGGCGGTCAGGGCCACGTCGGCCTGCCGGAACAGCCGGCGGGCGGGGTCCTGGACACCGGCGGGGTCCTCGCAGACGGCGGTGCCGGCGCTGGCGGTCACGACGACGGCGCGGCCCTCCACGAGCACCGGCCGGCGCACCTGCTCCAGCGCCCGCTCGGCCAGCACCGCCGCGGCGACGGCCACCGGCCGCGGCCCGCCGCGCAGCAGGACGGCGAACTCGTCGCCGTCGAGGCGGGTGAGGAGGCCGTCCTCGCCGACGAGCGCGGCGAGGCGGCCGGCGACGGCGCGCACGACGGCGTCCCCGCCGGAGTGCCCGTGCCGGTCGTTGACGGCCTTCAACCCGTCGAGGTTGAGCAGGACCACGCCCAGCGCGGCGGCGTCGCCGGCGGCCTCGGCGACGCGGCGCAGCAGCTCGCGCCGGTTGCCCAGGCCGGTGAGGGCGTCGTGGGTCGCCGCGTGGCGCAGGGCGTCCGCGCCGCGGCGCAGCTCGGTGACGTCGCGGCAGTTCCAGACGATGCCGCGCACGCCCGGCACGCCCAGCGCGTCGCTGAAGCGCACGCGCACCCAGCGGACCTCGCCGGTGCTGCGCACGACGAAGCGGTGCTCGCTGTCGACCGGGCCCTGCCCGCGCACGGCCGCGGCCAGCCGCGCGCGCACGGCGGGCAGGTCCTCCGGCAGCACCCAGCTCAGGGCGTCGCGGCCGACGAGCCAGCGGCGGTCCAGCCCCCAGCGGGAGGTGAAGGTGGGCGAGGCGAACGTGATGACCGCGTCGGCGGTCGTCACGAGGACCTCGTCGCTGGCCTCGCGGGCCAGCACCTCGTAGCTCGGCGCGGCCAGCGGCGCCGCGACGGCGCGCAGCCGGTCGCGCAGCAGCGCCAGCCGGTCGCGGCGCGGCGCGCTCACGCGGGCACCTGCGCACCCGGGGCCGCACCCGGAGCCGCGCCCGGCGCCGCGCCGGTCAGCCGGACCGCGTTGCGCCCGGACGCCTTGGCCGCGTACAGCGCGGCGTCGGCGGCGGCCAGGGCGGCCTCGAAGCCCGCACCGCTCGCCACGCCGACGCTGACGGTCACCACCCCGGTCCCCTCCGGGCACCCCGGGCGGCCCGGGTGCGGCAGCCGCAGCTCCTCCACCGCCGCGCGCAGCCGCTCGGCGACGGCCCCGGCACGGGCCCCGGCGGGCACCGCGCCGTCCGCCGCGTCGCCGAGCAGCACCGCGAACTCCTCCCCGCCCACGCGCGCCAGCACGTCCTGCGGCCGCAGCTGCGCGCCGAGCGCCGCCACCACGCGGCGCAGGCACTCGTCGCCCGCCACGTGGCCGCAGCGGTCGTTGTAGGTCTTGAAGCGGTCGACGTCGACCATGAGGACGGTCACCGGCGCCTCCCCCGCCGGCACCCTGCCCAGCAGGCCCCGCCGGTTGAGCGCACCGGTCAGCTCGTCGCGCTCGGCGGCCGCGGCCAGCGCCTCGATGAGCTGCTCGCGCTCGCGGGCGAGGGCGTCGGCGCG
The DNA here is from genome assembly GCF_050871885.1 of Kineococcus aridisoli. Classification (NCBI taxonomy): domain Bacteria; kingdom Bacillati; phylum Actinomycetota; class Actinomycetes; order Kineosporiales; family Kineosporiaceae; genus Kineococcus; species Kineococcus aridisoli. Next base: position 25,328 of record NZ_JBJLSF010000021.1, read on the forward strand.
GCGCTGGGCCAGGAAGCGGGCGCGCTCGCTGGTCTCCACGTGCACGGCCATCACCAGGCCGAACAGCCCCGCGACGGCGACGGCCAGCAGCCCGGCGAGCTCGGTGGGCACCGGGTCGACGGCCAGGGCGCTCTGCGCCCAGGCGAACCCCGCCAGCAGCGAGACCAGCGCCAGCGCGGCCTGCCGGGCGTCGGAGCGCACGAGCGTCGTGAAGAAGACGACGACGACGAAGGCGCCGCCGAAGTAGGCGCCGCCGAGCGCGTCCGGCGCCCGGTGCTGCACGAGGGTCAGGACGGCGACGAGCAGCAGCGCGACGGCCGCGACGAGCGGGCCGTCGACCCCCGAGCCCGGATGGGCGCGCAGCCGCGCGCCGCGCAGCAGCAGGCCGAGCAGGACGACCGGGGTGACGACCCCCAGGCGCAGCAGCAGGGAGAGGGCGAGCACCTCGGGGGCCAGCACCGCGTCGACGAGGGCGTAGGCGTCGAAGAGCAGCAGGCCCAGCAGCGCCGTCGGCACGAACCAGCGGGCGCGCGCCAGCGAGCGGGCCCGCCGGTAGTCGGCCTCCACCTCGGGGGCGAAGGGCGCCAGCCCCGCCCGCAGGCCGCGGGGGCCGGTCCACCCGGCGGTCGCTCGTCCGTCCACGCCTGGGGATCGGCGCGCGGACCCGCCCGCTCCAGCCCCGCTCACCCGACCGGGCGCACGGGCGGGCGCACGGGCGAGCGCACGGGCGGGCGCACGGGCGGGGCCCGCCCGCGGCGCGAGCGCTCCACCCGGGGTCGCACGAGCGGGCACGGACGGTGGATGATGGGGCCATGAGCGCGCACGCCACCCCGCCGGTGCACCACGAAGAACAGCGCTTCCGCGCCCCGGTCCGCTGGTCCAAGCCGAGCAGCGGCACCCTCGTCGCCCTCGGCGTGTGGGTGGTCGGGCTCGTCCTCGCCGGGCTCGTCCCGCTGCTCCTGCTCGGGGCCGACCCCTACGAGTCGGCCGCCGGCGGCCTCATCGTCACGGGGCTGTGCTTCACGCTCGCCGGCTCGCTCGTCATGGTCCTGTCCGCCTACCTGCTGTACCGCAAGAGCGGCAGCATCGGCGCGGCCATCCTCGCCTTCGTGCCCAGCTTCGTCTTCGCCGTCCTCGGCATCCTCATGGCCACCATGAAGGTCCTCTACGGCCAGTGACCCGCCGGCCGGCGCCCGGCCGCTCCGCCACGACCCGCTCCCCCGCCGGGGGTGCGGGTCGTGTCGTACCCGGGCCCTAGCGTCGTGCCCGTGCCGACCAGGACCACCGCCAAGACCGCCCGCCCCGGCTACCGCTGCGCCGAGTGCGGCTGGACGACCGCGAAGTGGGTGGGCCGCTGCGGGGAGTGCCAGGCCTGGGGGACGGTCGAGGAGGTCGGCAGCACGCCGGTGCGCACGACCGTCGCGGCCGCGGTGCGCGAACCCGCCCGCCCCATCGCCGACGTCGACGTCGAGGCCGCGCGGGCGGCGCCCACGGGCGTGGACGAGTTCGACCGCGTCCTCGGCGGCGGCCTGGTGCCCGGGGCCGTGGTGCTCATGGCGGGCGAGCCGGGTGTGGGCAAGTCCACGCTGCTGCTGGACGCGGCCTCGCGGGTGGCCTCCAGCGGCCGCACCGTCCTGTACGTGACGGCCGAGGAGTCGGCCGCGCAGGTGCGGCTGCGCGCCGAGCGCATCGGCGCGCTGCGCCCGCGGCTGCTGCTGGCCTCCGAGACGGACCTGGCGACGGTCCTCGGCCACGTCGAGCAGTCCTCCCCGGACCTGCTCATCGTCGACTCCGTGCAGACCGTCGCCTCCGGCGCGGTCGAGGGCGCGGCCGGCGGCGTCTCGCAGGTGCGCGAGGTCGCCGGGGCGCTCATCGCCGTCGCCAAGCGGCGCGCGCTGGCGACCCTGCTCGTCGGGCACGTCACCAAGGACGGCTCCATCGCCGGCCCGCGCACGCTGGAGCACCTCGTCGACGTCGTGTGCCAGTTCGAGGGCGAGCGGCACTCCCGGCTGCGGCTGCTGCGGGCGGTGAAGAACCGCTACGGCCCCACCGACGAGGTCGGCTGCTTCGACCTCGGCGAGGACGGCATCACGGGCCTGGCCGACCCCAGCGGCCTGTTCGTCTCCAGCACCCCCGAGCCGGTCGCGGGCACCTGCATCACCGTGACCCTGGAGGGGCGGCGGCCGCTGCTGGCCGAGCTGCAGTCCCTCGTGGCCGCCGAGACCACGCCCGGCAACGCCCGGCGGGTGACCAGCGGCCTGGAGTCGAGCCGGGTGGCCATGGTGCTCGCGGTCTGCCAGCGCCGCCTCGGCGTCGCCATCGCCAACCGCGACACCTACGTGGCCACGGTCGGCGGGGTCAGGCTCACCGAGCCCTCCGTCGACCTCGCCGCCGCGCTCGCGGTCACCAGCGCCGCCCTCGACCGGCCGCTGCCGGCGGGGCTGGTCGCCCTCGGCGAGGTCGGGCTGGCCGGGGAGGTGCGCCCGGTCGGCGGCGTCCCGCGCCGGCTCAGCGAGGCCGCCCGGCTGGGCTTCACCGCGGCCGTCGTGCCCGCCGGGTCGGTGCCCGCCGGCAAGGCCCCGGAGGGGATGGCCGTGCACGAGGTCGCCACCCTCGCCGACGCCTGCCGGTGGGCGCGGCTGACCTCGGGCTGACCCCGGGGCTGACCTCGGGCTCGCTGCGCACCGGCCCGCGACGGGGCCGCGGCCGGGCCGCGCCGGCGGCGGCGGGGCGGGTGCCCACCCGTCCCACGCGCCCCGCCGCTAGACTCCGGCCACCAGGCTCGACGTACGTGGGGAGGTGGGCCCGGTGGCGACCGCTGACCGGACTCCCGAGGAGATCCTGCGCGCGACCCTGGCGATCCTCGCCCCCGGCACGGAGCTGCGCGACGGTCTCGAGCGCATCCTGCGCGGGCGCACCGGTGCCCTCGTGGTGCTGGGCTTCGACCGCGTCGTGGACGCCCTGTGCACCGGCGGGTTCACCCTCGACGTGGAGTTCTCCGCGACGCGGCTGCGCGAGCTGGCGAAGATGGACGGCGCGATCGTGCTGGACCGCGACGTCTCGCGCATCCTGCGCGCCGCCGTGCAGCTCGTGCCGGACTCCACGATCGAGACCAGCGAGTCGGGCACCCGGCACCGCACCGCCGAGCGGGTGGCCAAGCAGACGGGCTTCCCGGTCATCTCCGTCTCCCAGTCGATGCGGATCGTCGCCGTCTACACCGGCAACCGCCGCTACGTCCTGGAGGGCTCCGACGCCATCCTGGGCCGCGCGAACCAGGCGCTGCAGACGCTGGAGCGCTACCGCGCCCGCCTCGACGAGGTCACCGGGACGCTGTCGGCGCTGGAGATCGAGGACCTCGTCACCGTCCGCGACGTCTGCTCGGTCGTGCAGCGCATCGAGATGGTCAGCCGCATCGCCGACGAGATCGCCGGGTACGTGGTCGAGCTCGGCGTCGACGGCCGGCTGCTGTCCCTGCAGCTGGACGAGCTCGTCGGCGGCATCGGCCCGGACCGCGAGCTGGTCGTGCGCGACTACCTGGAGGCCAGCCGGCACGAGGGCCCGCTGGAGGCGGTCCTGGACGCCCTGGCCGGGCTGAGCTCCGCCGAGCTGGTCGACCTGTCGCAGGTGGCCCGCGTGCTGGGCTTCTCCGTGGGCGGCGACTCCCTGGACTCCGCCGTCAGCCCCAAGGGCTTCCGGCTGCTCAACCGGGTCCCGCGCCTGCCGGGGGCCATCGTCGAGCGCCTGGTGGACCAGTTCGGGGACCTGCAGAAGCTGCTCGCGGCGAGCATCGACGACCTCATGACGGTCGACGGGGTCGGCGAGCAGCGCGCCCGCGCCGTGCGCGAGGGCCTGTCGCGGCTGGCGGAGTCCTCGATCCTCGAGCGCTACGTCTGAGGCACCGCCCCCGTGCGGGGCGGTCGGGCTCAGCCGGAGAAGCTGACGGTCACCGGCGCGGCGGCGACGCCGTTCCAGGTGCCGGTCACGGTGTAGGTGCCGTCGGGCACCATCTCCTGCCCGTCCGGGCAGCCGGCGGCCGAGCGCTGGCGCGACCACGTGGTCGTCATCGACCTCGACGACTGCGGTTCCACCTCGTAGACCTGCGAGGACGTCGAGGACTGGCAGTCCTCGCTGGACCAGACCTGGGCGCCGGAGGCGTCGGTCGCCACGAAGGTGCGCATCCCGCTGCCGACCTCGACGCTGCAGGTGACCGGGGAGACGTTCTGCACGGTGAGCGCGAACTTCGGGGTGCGACCGGGACCGTACGTCGTGGCGTCGGAGGTCAGCAGCACGCTGAGCGCGGCGCCCTCGCAGGGGGCGACGGCGGCGGACGTCGTCGCGGTGGCCGTGGGCGATCCGGTGGGCGATCCGGTGGGGCTCCCGGTCGGCTGCGCGGTGAGGGTGCTGGCGACCTGGGAGGGGTCGATCTGCTGGGCGGCGGGCTCGCCGGCGGCCCGCTCGGAGGTCAGCGCCCGCACGCCGAGGACGGCGAGGAGGACCACCGCGAGGAGGACCAGGACGGCCAGCAGGCGGCGGCGCCAGTAGACGCCCCTGCGCTCGGGTCCGACGGGGTGCAGCACGCTGCTCACGGCGCGACCGTAGGCGGCGCGGGCAGCGGCGTCGAGCAGGCGCGCCGCAGGAAGGCTTGCCGCGCAACGCAACCACCCTCAGTGCGGTGCCGCTCACCCTGCGCGGTCGCGCAGGGCCGGGGACGTCCGCGCCGCGTGCGACGATCGTCGGCGATGACGACCACCGCTCCGCCCGGCGCACCCGGGACCGACGACGTGCCCGACCTGCACCTGCGCCTGCTCGACTGGTACGACGAGAACGCCCGCGACCTGCCCTGGCGCGACCCCGCCTGCTCGCCGTGGGGCGTGCTCGTCAGCGAGGTCATGCTGCAGCAGACACCCGTCGCGCGCGTGCTGCCCGAGTGGACGGCGTGGCTGCGGCGCTGGCCTGAACCCGCCGACCTGGCCGCCGAGGCGCCCGGCGAGGCGGTGCGGGCGTGGAACCGGCTCGGCTACCCGCGGCGGGCGCTGCGCCTGCACGCCGCCGCCGTGGCGATCCGCGACGAGCACGGCGGCCGGGTCCCCGACGACCACGCGCAGCTGCTCGCGCTGCCCGGGATCGGCGCCTACACGGCGGCGGCCGTCGCCTCGTTCGCCTTCCGGCAGCGGCACGCCGTCGTCGACACCAACGTCCGGCGCGTCCAGGCCCGGGCGGTCACCGGCGCCGCCGAGCCCGCCCCCGCGCTCACCGCCGCCGAGACCCGGCTGGCGGTGCGGCTGCTGCCCGAGGACCCGCCGACCGCGGCCCGCTGGGCGGTGGCCGTCATGGAGCTCGGGGCCCTGGTCTGCACCGCGCGCGCCCCGCGCTGCCCGAGCTGCCCGCTGGCCGACCGCTGCGCCTGGGTCCTCGCCGGCCGCCCCGCCCACGACGGCCCGGCGCGCCGCGCCCAGGCGTGGGCGGGCACCGACCGGCAGGTGCGCGGGAAGCTGCTCGCGGTGCTGCGCGCCGCCGACGGCCCCGTGGGGGCCGCCGAGCTCGCGGCCTGCTGGGACGAGGCGGTGCAGCGCGCGCGGTGCCTGGACGGCCTGGTGGCCGACGGCCTCGTCGAGCCGCTGGAGGACGGCCGGTTCGCCCTGCCCCGGTCCTGACGGGCCGCGCGCCGGTGCCGGCGGGACGGTCCGCCGTCAGTCGCCGGTGCTGCGGCGCAGCTTCTTGACGTCGCCGCGCTGCCGCTTGGCGTCCAGGCGCCGGCGCTGCGAGCCCTTCGTGGGCCTGGTGGGCCGCCGCCGCGCGGGTCCCGGGGCGACGGCCTCGGCGAGCAGCTCGCGCAGCCGCTCCGCGGCGGCCTGCCGGTTGCGCAGCTGGGCGCGGTGCTCGGAGGCGACCACCGTGACGACCCCGTCGACGAGCCGACCCTCCAGGCGGCGCAGCGCCCGCTCGCGCAGGTCCTCGGGCACCGAGGGCGAGCGGGCGAGGTCGAAGGACAGCTCGACGCGCGAGTCGGTCGTGTTCACGCCCTGGCCCCCGGGACCGCCGGCGCGCGAGAAGCGCTCGCGCAGCTCCGCGGCCGGGACCCTGAAGCGCGCGGTCACCCGCAGCTGCCCGTCCACGCCCCGCCCCTCCTCCGCTCCGCCACGTGCCGACCGCCCCACGGCTCAGGCCAGGTAGGGCTCCAGGTGCCGCAGCACGTCGGCCAGCACCTTCTCCTCCCCACCCTCCACCCGCACCTGGAAGCCGCGCTCGTCGGGCTGCAGGTCCTGCAGGGTCTCCAGCTGGCTGTGCAGCAGGGAGGCGGGCATGTAGTGGCCCCGGCGGTGGGCCATGCGCTCCTCGAGCACCTCGGCGGGCACCACGAGCTGGCAGAAGACGACCGACGGGTGCCCGTCGCGCAGCACCTCGCGGTAGGCGCGCTTGAGGGCGGAGCAGGTGATGACCACGTCCTCGCGCAGCTTCTCGCGGTCGCCGATCCAGGTGGCGATGTCGGACAGCCACGGCCAGCGGTCCTCGTCGTCGAGGGGGTGGCCGGCGCGCATCTTCTCCACGTTGGCCGGCGGGTGGAAGTCGTCGCCCTCGGAGTACTTCCAGCCCAGCCGCTCGGCGGCCTGGGTGGCCACGGTCGTCTTGCCGCTGCCGGAGACCCCCATGACGACGACGGTGGTGCTGGCGGGTCGGGTCGGGTCGGTCATGCGCGCTCCTCGTGCCGTCCGGCTGCGGGGACGACCCGCAGCATCCTGCTGTTGCCCAGGGTGTTGGGCTTGACGCGGGCCAGGTCGAGGAACTCCGCGACACCCTCGTCGTGGCTGCGCAGCATCTCGGCGTAGACGTCCTGCTCGACGGGCGTGCCCTCGATCTCGGTGAAGCCGTGCCGGGCGAAGAAGGCGGTCTCGAAGGTCAGGCAGAACAGCCGGGTGACGCCGAGGTCGTCGGCGCGCTGCAGCAGCGCCTCGAGGATGCGGGAGCCGACCCCGAGGCCGCGCACGCCGGGGTCGACGGCCAGGGTGCGGATCTCGGCGAGGTCCTCCCACAGCACGTGCACGGCCCCGCAGCCGACGACGCGGCCGGCCTGCTCGGCGACGACGAACTCCTGGACGGCCTCGTAGAGGGTGATGAGCTCCTTGCCGAGCAGGATGCGCTGGCGGGCGTAGTCCTCCACGAGCCGGCGGACCGCGGGCACGTCGCCGGTGCGCGCGGGGCGCACCACGACGGGTGCGGCGGCGGGTGCGGGCTCCGGTCTGGCGGGCTCCGGTCTGGCGGACACGGCGCGATCCTCGCAGACCCCGCACGCGCGACGGCCCGGCACCCCGTGGTGGGGTGCCGGGCCGTCGATGCGGTGGCGCCGGTGGCGCCGGTGAGGTCAGTCCTCGCCGTTGCCGTCCCCGACGGGGACGGTCACGGGCAGGTCCTCCTTGGAGGTGCCCTCGAAGGTGAACCTCTCCTCCACGCCCTCGCCCGCGGTGTCCACCGAGACGATCTGACCCGGGCGCAGCTCGCTGAAGAGGATCTTCTCCGAGAGCACGTCCTCGATCTCGCGCTGGATCGTGCGGCGCAGCGGCCGCGCGCCGAGGACCGGGTCGTAGCCCTTGGTCGCCAGCAGGCGCTTGGCGGACGGGGTGAGCTCGATGCCCATGTCCTTGTCCTTGAGGCGGTCGTCGACCCGCTTGATGAAGAGGTCGACGATCTGGACGATCTCCTCCTGCGTCAGCTGCGGGAAGACGACGATGTCGTCGACGCGGTTGAGGAACTCCGGCCGGAAGTGCTGCTTGAGCTCGTCGTTGACCTTGGCCTTCATCCGCTCGTAGTTCGTCTGCGTGCTCTGCGACCCTGCGGCGAACCCGGTGCCCACGCTCCTGGAGATGTCCCGCGTCCCCAGGTTCGTCGTCATGATGATCACGGTGTTCTTGAAGTCCACCATCCGACCCTGCGAGTCGGTCAGGCGACCGTCCTCCAGGATCTGCAGCAGCGAGTTGAAGATGTCCGGGTGCGCCTTCTCCACCTCGTCGAAGAGCACCACCGAGAACGGCTTGCGGCGCACCTTCTCCGTCAGCTGACCACCCTCCTCGTAGCCCACGTAACCCGGAGGCGAGCCGAACAACCGCGAGACGGTGTGCTTCTCGGAGAACTCGCTCATGTCCAGCTGGATCAGCGCGTCCTCCTCACCGAAGAGGAACTCCGCCAGCGCCTTGGCCAGCTCCGTCTTCCCCACCCCCGTCGGGCCGGCGAAGATGAACGAGCCACCGGGACGCTTGGGGTCCTTCAAACCCGCCCGGGTGCGCCGGATCGCCTGCGAGAGCGCCTTGATCGCATCGTTCTGGCCGATGACGCGCTTGTGCAGCTCCGCTTCCATGTTCAGCAGCCGCGAGGACTCCTCCTCGGTCAACCGCACCACCGGGATGCCGGTGGAGACGGCCAGGACCTCCGCGATCAGCTCCTCGTCGACCTCGGCGATGACGTCCATGTCCCCGGACTTCCACTGCTTCTCGCGCTCGGCCTTCTGCGCGAGGAGCTTCTTCTCGCCGTCGCGCAGCGAGGCGGCCTTCTCGAAGTCCTGCGCATCGATCGCGGACTCCTTCTCCCGGCGCACGTCGGCGATGCGCTCGTCGAACTCGCGCAGGTCCGGCGGTGCGGTCATGCGGCGGATGCGCAACCGGGCGCCGGCCTCGTCGATCAGGTCGATCGCCTTGTCCGGCAGGTAGCGGTCGTTGACGTAGCGGTCGGCCATGGTGGCCGCCGCCACCAGCGCGGCGTCGGTGATGGAGACCCGGTGGTGGGCCTCGTAGCGGTCGCGCAGGCCCTTGAGGATCTCGATGGCGTGCGCCAGCGTCGGCTCGGGCACCTGGATCGGCTGGAAGCGCCGCTCCAGCGCCGGGTCCTTCTCGATGTGCTTGCGGAACTCGTCGAGCGTGGTGGCGCCGATGGTCTGCAGCTCGCCGCGGGCCAGCATGGGCTTGAGGATGCTGGCGGCGTCGATGGCGCCCTCGGCGGCACCGGCACCCACCAGGGTGTGGATCTCGTCGATGAACAGGATGATGTCGCCGCGGGTGCGGATCTCCTTGAGGACCTTGCGCAGCCGCTCCTCGAAGTCACCGCGGTAGCGGGAGCCGGCGACGAGCGCGCCGAGGTCGAGGGTGTAGATCTGCTTGTCCTTGAGGGTCTCCGGCACCTCGCCGCGCACGACGGACTGGGCCAGCCCCTCGACGACGGCGGTCTTGCCGACACCCGGCTCCCCGATGAGGATGGGGTTGTTCTTGGTGCGCCGCGAGAGCACCTGCATGACGCGCTCGATCTGCGGGTCGCGCCCGATCACCGGGTCCAGCTTGCCCTCGCGGGCGGCCTGGGTGAGGTTGCGCCCGAACTGGTCGAGCACCAGCGAGCCCGAGGGGGTGCCCTCCTGCGGGCCGCCGGACGTCGCGGGCTCCTTGCCCTGGTAGCCGGAGAGCAGCTGGATGACCTGCTGGCGCACCCGGTTGAGGTCGGCGCCCAGCTTGACCAGGACCTGGGCGGCGACGCCCTCGCCCTCGCGGATCAGCCCGAGCAGGATGTGCTCGGTGCCGATGTAGTTGTGCCCGAGCTGCAGCGCCTCGCGCAGCGACAGCTCCAGGACCTTCTTGGCGCGGGGGGTGAAGGGGATGTGACCGGACGGGGCCTGCTGGCCCTGCCCGATGATCTCCTGGACCTGCTCGCGGACGGCGTCCAGGGAGATGCCCAGCGACTCGAGGGCCTTGGCGGCGACGCCTTCGCCCTCGTGGATCAGGCCGAGCAGGATGTGCTCGGTCCCGATGTAGTTGTGGTTGAGCATCCGGGCCTCTTCTTGGGCCAGGACGACGACCCGTCGGGCGCGGTCGGTGAACCTCTCGAACATGCGGCGCTCCTCGCGGGTGGTCGGGTCTGCGGGGCGTGCACCTCGCCGACCATTCCGATGCTAGTCCCGAGCCCCGACAGTCTCACTCCCGTCGGCGTCGGACGCCGGGGGCGAGGCGGTCGGAGCCCGCTCGTCCAGTCCAACTTGCGCCTCCGGCGGGCTGTTCCGCCACGTCGTTCGCTGGTGGCGTAGCCGCTCAGGTCCGCCCGACGGCGCCCGCGCGCCCCCGCCGGGTGTCCCCGGAGCCCCCGGGGGACGCCGGGCGGGCCGCCGGCCCGGCGCAGGCGCGGGCCGGGCCGGGCTCAGGCGGACGGCGGCGCGGGCTGCACGGCCGGGACGCCGGCCGGCTGCGCGGCTCCGGGGGCCCAGCGGGGGTCCAGCTCGGAGAAGGTGGCCAGCCGCCCGGCGGCGGCGGCCACGAGCTCGTCGACGCCGCGCACGACGCAGCGCCGGTCGTCCCCCTCCTGGAGGACCTGCACGAGCTCGGGCGGGACCGGGCGGGGGTCGGGCGCGGTGCGGACGGCCTCCAGGACGGCGGTGAACGCCGCGGTGCGCTCCAGCGGCACCAGCAGCGCCCCGGCGGGGTCCCCGCGGTGCTCCAGCAGGTCCTCCAGCAGGTCGCGGCGGGTGTGCTGCTCCACCACCGTCCCCTCCGGGGTCGACCAGGTCACCTCGTCGCGGGTGTAGCGCAGCGTCGCGCTGCCGCGGCTGCCGCGCAGGGTGACGGCGGGCTCGCGCGCGGTGGCGGCGCACAGGGTGACGGCGACGACGATCGTCGTGCCGCGCGCCGTGCGCAGCCGCAGGCAGGAGGTGTCGTCCGCCTCGATGGGGTTGGCCCGGTGCAGCTCCAGCTCCACGGAGGCCAGGGAGGCGGCGTCCTCGCTGCCGTCCAGGCGCAGCGCGGTGGCCACGGCGTGCGCGAAGGGGTTGGTGAGGGCGCCGTCGACGACGGGCCTGCCCTCGAGGGTGCGCCGCCCGGCCCAGCGGGCGCGGCTCCAGTAGCTGTCGGCGCGCTGCCAGGTGCCTGTGGCGCCGATGCCGCGCAGCGTCCCGAGGCGGCCCGCGGCGACGTCGGCGGCCACGGCGGGCAGGGCGCTGGAGCCGAGGCTCTGGAAGCCGACCTGCACGTGGCGGCCCGCGGCGGCGGCGGCCCGCTGCAGCTGCTCGAACTCCGCCCAGGTGGCCGTCGGCGGCTTCTCCAGCAGCAGGTCGGCGCCGGCCTCCAGCGCGGCCAGCGCGATCGGGGCGTGGGTGGGGATGGGGGTGACGACGACGGCGACGTCGGGGCGCACGCGGCGCAGCGCCTCGTCGAGGTCGTCGGTCCACGGCGCCGTCCCGGACAGCGCGGTCAGCTCCTCGTCGGGCGGTGCGGTGTCGCAGACCCCCCCGAGCTCCAGGCGGCCGGCGTCGGCCAGGCGGCGCAGCCGCTGCAGGTGGCCGCGCCCGTGCCCGTGGGCCCCGACGAGCAGGACGCGCGGCCGGCTCACCGCCCGCGCCCGTCCGGGCCGGCGCCGGTGGCGGGGGCACCGGTGCCCGGGGCGAGGTGCGGGAGCACGAGGCGGCGGTGCACGGCGTGCAGGGACAGCACCCACAGCGCCGGCAGGACCAGGAAGACGCCGGGCAGCAGCAGGCTCAGCAGGACGGCCACGGCCGTGGCGGCGAGGGCCGCCGCCCCGGCGAGGGGGGCGCGGCGCAGCGCCAGCCAGCCGCCGGCCAGCGCCGAGCGCCAGCTGCGCCCCCGCGGGCCGTCGGCCAGCTGCGGGACGCCCAGCAGGACGGCCGCGAGCAGGACGGCGCTGACGGCGAGCAGCGCGAGCGCGGCGAGGTCGCCGCCGGGGACGGCGCCCGAGCGCAGCAGGTCCTGCTCCAGCACGACGACCAGCCCGGCGAGGACGGCCAGGGCGCTGACGAGGCAGCCGGGCGCGAAGCGGCGGCCGAACTCGCGGGCGGTCTGCGACCACGGCGGCAGCTCGTCGGCGTCGGCCCAGTGCCCCACCGCCCGCGACAGCGTCGCGACGACGGCGCCCAGCGGCAGGACGCACACCGCCAGCAGGGCCGCGACGAGCCCCAGCAGGCACAGCTCCGAGATGCGCCGCACCTGCTCCTTCCAGCCCCGCCCGGAGCCGGTCTCCTCGGGAGCGCGCCGGCGCCGGGGACGGGGGGCCGCCACCACCGGGGCGCTCACCCCTTGATCCCGCTGGTGTTGATGCCCTCGACGATGAGGCGCTGGAAGACCAGGAAGAAGAGGAAGACCGGCACCAGGCTCAGGACGGACATCGCGAACATCGGGCCGACGGCGTTCTGCCCGGAGGAGTCCAGGAAGAGCCGCAGGCCGATGGGCAGCGTGTACTTGGCGATGTCGTTGAGGTAGACCAGCTGGGAGAAGAAGTCGTTCCAGGTCTGGATGAACGAGAAGACCGTCGTCGTGACGAGGGCGGGCTTGGTCAGCGGGAGCACGATCCGGAAGAAGGTGGCGAAGGGCCCGCACCCGTCGATGGCGGCGGCCTCGTCCAGCGTGCGCGGGATGCCGCGCATGAACTGGACCATGAGGAAGACGAAGAACGCGTCGGTCGCCAGGAACTTGGGGACGATGAGCGGCAGCGGGGTGTTGACCCAGCCCAGGGCGTTGAACAGGACGTACTGGGGCACGACGAGCACGTGGTGCGGCAGCAGCAGCGTGCCGATCATCAGCGCGAACCACACCCCCCGCAGCGGGAAGCGCAGCCGGGCGAACGCGTAGGCGGCCAGCGCGCAGGAGACGACGTTGCCGACGACGACGCCGACGGAGACGACGACGCTGTTGACGAAGAAGCGGGCGAAGCTGACGCCGGGGATCCCCGACCACCCGTCGGCGTAGTTCCCCGGGGTGAACGACTCGGGCAGGATGTTGAGGTTGTTCGAGATTTCCTGCGGGGACTTGAACGACGTCCCGACCATGTAGACGATCGGGTACAGCGCGACGACCAGCAGGGCCACCAGGACGACGTGCGCGACGATCCCGCCGCGTCCGCGCGCCGGGCGCCCGCCCGAGGGTGCCTGCGGTGCGATCGGCGCGGAGGCCAGCGTGCTCGGAGCGGTGGTCATCAGTGCTCCCCCTCGTCGGCGTAGTGGACCCACAGCGAGCCGCTGCGGAACACGATGGCGGTGATGATCCCCAGCACCAGCAGGAAGCCCCAGGCCATCGCCGAGGCGTAGCCCATCTGGAAGTCGCCGAAGCCGCGCAGGTACAGGTAGAGCGTGTAGAGCAGCGTCGAGTCCGCGGGACCGCCGGTGCCGCCGCTGATGACGAACGCGGCCGTGAACCCCTGGAAGCCGGCGATGGTCTCCAGCACGAGGTTGAAGAAGAGCACCGGGGACAGCATGGGCAGGGTGATGTGCCAGAACTGCTTGAACCGGCCGGCGCCGTCGAGGGCACCGGCCTCGAACAGCTCCGCGGGGATCTGCTTGAGCCCCGCCAGGAAGATGACCATCGGCGCACCGAACTGCCAGGCCGCCAGCAGCACCAGCGTGCCCAGCGCGGTGGAGGGGTTGGTGATCCAGCTGCGCCCCTCGATCCCGACGAGGCCGAGGATCTCGTTGAGCGCGCCCTGGCCGCCGAAGAGCGTCTGCCAGACGATGGCGATGGCCACGCTGCCGCCCAGCAGCGAGGGCACGTAGAACAGCGACCGGTACAGGCCGACACCGCGCCGGTCGCGGTAGAGCAGCAGCGCGACGCCGAGCGCGACGGCCAGCTTCAGCGGCACCGAGACCACCGCGAACAGCAGCGTCGCCTTGACCGAGTTCCAGTACTGCGGGTCGTCGGTCAGCATCCGGACGTAGTTCTCGACCCCGATCCACTGCGGGGACTGCAGCAGGTCGTAGTCGGTGAAGCTCAGGTACAGCGAGTACAGCATCGGGAAGAGGGTGATGCCGAAGAGGCCGATGAACCACGGCAGCAGGAACGTGTAGCCCGCGACCGCCTCGCGCCGGCGGCGGGGGCTGCTGCCCCGCGAGCGGGCTCCGGCGCTGGTGCGCGCGTCCACGCGCGGTGGGCGGTGGGCCGTGTCGGCCATGGTGACGCTCCTGTCCGTGTGCTTCGTCGGAGGCCTCGTCGGGACGGTCATCGCGGGGCTCGCGGCGCCGGGTCAGCTGCCGGCGCGCTTCAGGGCGGAGTTGCCCTGGGAGACGAACTCCGCGGCCGCGGCCGCGGCCTCCGCACGCCCGAAGGCGACGTTCTCGGCGGCGGAGGTGAGCAGCTGCCCGATCTGGGAGTCGCCCTGGGCGGGGACCGGCGGGGTGTCGCCGGCGGCGGCGGTCACCCGCTCGTCGAAGGCCACGACGTACTTGAGCTGCTCGTCGAAGGCGGGGCTGATGGCCTCGCGGACGGCGCTGTTGGGCGGCAGGCCGCGCTCGGTGCCGAGGGCGGCACCTGCCTCGGGGTCGTTGTCGAAGAAGTTGATGACGTCGACCGCCGTGGGGATGTTCTTGCCGCGCGCGTAGGCGGTGAAGAACTGCGAGGGGCGGGCGTAGGCACCGGAGAGGTCGCCGGGCAGCGGCACGAGCTGGAGCTGGTGGTCGGTGGCCTTGGCCAGCTCGGTGAGCTGGTTGTCGTAGGAGAAGGTGGCCACCGTCTGCTGGGTGGCGACGGTGTTCTTGGAGATGTCACCGGCGTTGGCGGGCTGGCTCACCTCGGCGGGCGAGGCCCCCTTGCTGTCGCGCAGGTCGCCCCACATGGTGAACCACTCCGTCAGCTCGGCCTCGCCGAAGCCCAGGGCCTGTCCGTCGTAGAGGGCCATGTCGTTCTGGCGCAGCCAGTACTCCAGCCAGTTGAGGTTCGCGCTCTCGTCGCGGGTGCCCCACAGGCCGCCCGTCGCCGTGGTGACCTGGGTGGCCCAGGCGGCGAACTCGTCCCAGTCGGCCCAGCCCGTCTCGGCCGGCAGCAGGTTCAGCGGCTGGAGCACGGTGGCGTCGACGGCGACCGCCTGGGTGTTGGAGGCCAGCGGCATCGCGTAGAGCTTGTCGTCGACCTTGCCGGTGTCGATGAGCTTGGCGTCGATCTGGTCGGTCTTCAGCGTCTTGCCCACCCAGGGGGTGAGGTCGGCGATGACGCTCTTGTTGGCGTACTCGCGCAGCGCCCGGTTGTCGATCTGGATGATGTCCGGCGCGTTGCGGCCGGCCGCCGAGGTGTTGATCTTGTCGTAGTAGCCGCTGTAGCCCTGCCACTGGGTCTTGAACGTGACGTTGGGGTGGGCCGCGGTGTAGAGGTCGAGCACCTTCTGGGTGTTCTCGGCGCGGGCCGGGCCGCCCCACCAGGCGACGGTGAGGACGACGGGCTCGGTGGTCTCGGGGCCGGCGCCCGCCGCGGAGCCGCCCGCGGCCGCGCTCTCGTCGTCGCCGCCGCAGGCGGCCAGGCCGAGCATCGAGGCGCCGAGCGCGCCGGCGAGGAAGGACCGGCGACCGGGGACGGCGAGGCGGGCCGCGGAGCGCCCGGTGGGGGTGGTCATCGTGATCTCCTTCGATCGGTGACGGGCCCGGCGGCGGCGGCGCTGCCTCCCGGCTCGCCCCATTGCGGCACACCGGCGGCGGTGCGTCAAGCGCTTTCCCGCGCGTTGTCACAAACGTTTTCAGCTGACGGGCGCACAGGCCGCGCCCAGCTCCCACCTCTTCGGCCGCGTCCCTTGACAGGTGGCGGCGCGGAGGAGCTGACTTGGTCGCAAAGGTTTGCAGCGACGCTCACCCGGTGCTGCACCCGACTCGCGGAGGAGTCCCATGCCCGGCCCCACGTCGCCCGCCCGCACCCGCTACGCCGTCGTCGGACTCGGCGGGCGGGCCCAGATGTACGTCCGCGCCCTGGCCCGCACGCACGCCGACCGCAACGAGCTGGTGGCGTTCTGCGACGCCAACCAGACGCGCATGGACGCGCACAACAAGGCCCTGCGCGACGAGCACGACCACGACCCGGTCCCCACGTACGCGGCCGCCGACTTCACCAGGATGCTCACCGAGCAGCGGGTGGACGCCGTGGTCGTCACGACGGTCGACAGCACCCACGACGAGTACATCGTCGCCGCGCTGCAGGCCGGCTGCGACGTCGTCACCGAGAAGCCCATG
This sequence comes from Kineococcus aridisoli, assembly GCF_050871885.1. NCBI lineage: Bacteria > Bacillati > Actinomycetota > Actinomycetes > Kineosporiales > Kineosporiaceae > Kineococcus > Kineococcus aridisoli. Next base: position 41,283 of record NZ_JBJLSF010000021.1, read on the forward strand.
ACGATCGACGCGGAGCGCTGCCGGCGCATCCTCGAGGCCCAGCGGGCCTCGGGCCGCAAGGTCACCGTCACCTTCAACTACCGCTACAACCCCGCCCACGCCAAGGTCCGCGAGGTCATCGCCTCCGGCGCGATCGGCGAGATCGGCTCCGTCCACTTCGAGTGGCTGCTCGACACCCGCCACGGCGCCGACTACTTCCGGCGCTGGCACCGCGACAAGGCCAACTCCGGCGGTCTCATGGTCCACAAGGCCACCCACCACTTCGACCTCGTCAACTGGTGGATCGCCTCCGCGCCGGAGACGGTGTTCGGCCTGGGCCGGCTGTTCTTCTACGGCGACGAGAACGGCGCCCGCCGCGGGCTGGCCCGCGGCTACGAGCGCGCGCACGGCGCCCCCGAGGCGGCCGACGACCCCTTCGCCCTGCAGCTGGACTCCTCGCCGAACCTGACGGCGCTCTACCTCGACGCCGAGCACGAGGACGGCTACCACCGCGACCAGAACGTCTTCGCCCCCGGCGTCACGATCGAGGACGACATGTGCGTGGCCGTCCGCTACCGCAACGGCGCGACGATGAGCTACCACCTCACCGCCTACTCCCCCTGGGAGGGCTACCACGTGGTGTTCAACGGCAGCGGGGGCCGTCTGGAGCTGGACGTCGTCGAGAACGCCTTCGTGGACCCGGTCACCGCGAGCCGGGCGCCCGGCGAGGCGCTGCACGGCGTGGACGGGCACGCCGCGGACTCCGGCGCCGGCACCCGGCTGCTCCTGCGCCGGCTGTGGGAGCAGCCGGTCGAGCTGGAGCTGCCCGACACCACCGGCGCCGGCCACGGCGGCGGCGACGAGCGCATGCTGGCCGACATCTTCGGCGAGCCCGCCGGGCCCGACCCGCTCGGCCGGGCCTCCACCCAGCTGGACGGGGCGCGCTCCCTGCTCACCGGCCTGGCGGCGAACCGCTCCTTCGAGACCGGGCTGCCCGTGCGGGCGGACGACGTCCTGGCCCTGTGACGGTCCGCCCCGGCTCCTCCCGGCCGACTCCCCCGGCCGACTCCCCCGACCGACTCCCCGACCGACTCCCCGACCGACCACGCCCGCGAGCCACCGGAGACCCCGTGCGCCCCCTCACCCTCGACGACGACCGCCTCCTGCCCGCCGAGCCGGGGGTGCGCGCGCTGGCCCGGGAGATCTACGCCCAGGTCCGCCACCTGCCGATCATCAGCATGCACGGGCACGTCGAGGCCCAGGTGCTGGCCGACGACGAGCCGTTCGACGACCCCGCCCGGATGCTCGTCGTCCCCGACCACTACGTGACCCGCATGCTCGTCTCCCAGGGCACCCGGCCCGAGGACCTGGGTCTGCCGCGCACCGACGGCGGGCCCGTCGAGCAGGACGGGCGGGAGGTGTGGCGCCGCTTCTGCGCGGGCTGGCACCTGTTCCGCGGGACCCCGAGCAGGTACTGGCTCGAGCACGAGCTGCACGACGTCTTCGGCGTGCGGGTGCAGCCCTCCCCCGAGAGCGCGGACGAGATCTACGACCAGCTCGCCGAGCGCATCGCGAGCCCGGGGTTCAGGCCCCGGGCGCTCTTCGACGCCTTCGGGGTGGAGCTGCTGGCCACGACCGACGCCCCCTCCAGCCGGCTGGAGCACCACGCCGCCATCGCGGCCTCCGGCTGGTCGGGCACCGTCGTGCCGACCTTCCGGCCCGACGCCCTCGTCCACCTGGACCGCCCCGGCTGGAAGCAGGACGTCGAGGAGCTGGCGGAGGTCTCCGGCGAGGACGTCGGCAGCTACGACGGCTACCTCGCCGCGCTGCGGCGACGCCGGGAGCACTTCGTGGCGATGGGGGCGCGGGCCACCGACCACGGGCACCTCAGCGCCGACACGACACCGCTGGAGCGCGCCGACGCCGAGCGCGTCTACGCCGCCGCCCGCGCGGGGGCGGTGAGCACCGCCGACGCGGCCGCGTTCGCGGCCCACATGCTCTTCGAGATGGCCCGCATGAGCCGCGACGACGGCCTGGTCATGCAGATCCACCCCGGGGTGCTGCGCAACCACGACCCGGCGGTCCACGAGCGCTTCGGCCCCGACAAGGGCTTCGACATCCCCGTCGCCGTCGACTTCGTGCACGGCCTGCGCCCGCTGCTGTCGGAGTTCGGCTCCGACCCGGCCTTCCGCTGCGTCCTGTTCACCATCGACGAGACGACGTTCTCGCGCGAGCTGGCCCCGCTGGCCGGCGCCTACCCCTCGGTGCGCCTCGGGGCGCCGTGGTGGTTCCTGGACTCGCCGCTGGCCATGCGCCGCTTCCGCGAGGCCGTCACCGAGACCGCCGGGTTCTACAACACCTCCGGCTTCGTCGACGACACCCGCGCCTTCGCGTCCATCCCCGCCCGCCACGACGTGGCGCGCCGCGTCGACAGCGGATTCCTCGCCTCGCTGGTGGCCACCGGCCAGCTGGCGCTGGAGGAGGCCGTGGAGACCGCCGTGGACCTCACCACGACCATCCCGCGCGCCGCGTACGCCCCCCGCGACGGAGCGGGCGCGTGATCCGGGTCGCCGTCGTCGGCACCGGCGGCATCTCCGAGTCCCACCTGCGGGCCTACTTGGCCTTCCCGCAGCGCTGCACCGTCGTCGCCCTCAGCGACGTCCTCCCAGAACGCGCGCAGGCCCGCAAGGAGGAGTTCGGCCTCGAGCAGGCCGGGGTGCACGCCTCGCACCGGGAGGTGATCGCCCGCGGGGACGTCGACCTCGTCAGCGTCTGCACCCCGCCCTCCACCCACGAGCAGATCAGCGTCGATGCGCTGAACGCCGGCGTCAACGTGCTGTGCGAGAAGCCCATGGCCCCCTCCCTGGCCGCCTGCGACGCCATCCTGCGCGCCGAGCAGGGCAGCGGAGCCTTCTTCTCCTCGGTGGCGCAGAACCGCTTCCGCGACGACGTGGTCCGGCTGAAGACCGCCCTGGACTCCGGCCTGACCGGACCCGTCACCCACGTGCAGGTCGACTCCGCCTGGTGGCGCGGCCTGGGCTACTACGACATGTGGTGGCGCGGCACCTGGGAGCAGGAGGGCGGCGGCTGCACCCTCAACCACGCCGTCCACCACGTCGACCTGCTGCTGTGGCTGCTGGGCGCCCCGCAGTCGGTGACGGCCGTGCTCACCAACGCCGCCCACGAGAACTCCGAGGTCGAGGACCTCTCCGTCGCGGTCCTGGCCTACCAGCGGGCCCTGGCGACCATCACCAGCTCCGTGGTGCACCACGGCGAGCGCCAGCGGATCGTCGTGCAGGGCCGCCGGGCCAGCGTGGGCCTGGACGGCGAGGTGCTCGCCGAGCTCGCCCAGCCCAACGGCTTCCCGGCACCGCAGGGCGATGCCGACCTCGTGCAGCAGCTGCAGGCGCTGGCCGCCGCGCACCGGCCGCTGGCGCACACCGGCCACCGGGGACAGGTCGACGACGTCCTGAGCGCCGTCGAGACCGGCCGCCGCCCCGCCGTCGACGGCCACGACGGGCGCCGCACCATCGAGCTCATCACGGCCATCTACCAGGCCGGCATCGAGCGCCGCACCGTCGACCTCCCGCTGGCCGGGGGCGACCCGTACTCCCGGCCGGGGACGCTGGTCGAGCGCGCACCGCGCTTCTTCACCAAGACCGCCTCCGTCACCGACCTCGCCGGCTCCATCACCGTCTCGGGGGTGGCCCGGTGAGCGCCGCCGACGGCGGCACCTACGCCCCCGCGCCCCGGCCGGCCCCCGTCGTGGCACCGGGTGAGTTCGTCATCGCCGCGATCGGCCTGGACCACGGCCACATCCACGGCATGTGCGAAGGCCTCATCGGGGCCGGCGCCACCCTGAGCTGGGTCTACGACCCGGACCCGGCGAAGGTGCAGCGCTTCCGCGAGCGCTTCCCGCAGGCCCGCGCCGCCCGCAGCGAGGCCGAGGTGCTCGACGACCCGCGGGTGCAGCTGGTGGCCGGCGCGGCCGTGCCCGCGCAGCGGTGCGCGCTGGGCCTGCGGGTGGTGGCGGCCGGCAAGGACTACTTCACCGACAAGGCACCGCTGACCACGCTGGAGCAGCTGGCCGCCGCGCGCGAGGCGGTGGCGCGCACCGGGCGCAAGTACGCGGTCTACTACTCCGAGCGCGTGCACGTGGAGACGGCCGTCTTCGCCGGGCAGCTGATCGAGCAGGGCGCGATCGGGCGGGTGCTGCAGGTCATCGGCCTGGGACCGCACCGCCTCAACGCCCCCAGCCGGCCGGGGTGGTTCTTCGAGAGGGAGGCCTACGGCGGCATCCTCATCGACATCGGCAGCCACAACGTCGACCAGGTCCTGCACTACACCGGCGCCAGGAGCGCCCGGGTCGTCAACAGCCAGATCGCCAACTACGCCCACCCGCAGCACCCCGAGCTCGACGACTTCGGAGATGCGAACCTGGTCACCGACACCGGGGCGACCGGCTACTTCCGCTGCGACTGGTTCACCCCCGACGGCCTGCAGACCTGGGGCGATGGACGCAGCTTCATCCTGGGCACCGAGGGGTTCATCGAGCAGCGCAAGTACGCCAACATCGGCACCCAGGACGGGCCGGGGCACCTGTTCCTGGTGAACGGGCAGGGCGAGCGGCACTTCCACCTCGACGGCGAGGTGGGCTACCCGTTCTTCGGCCAGCTCGTCCTGGACTGCCTGCAGCGCACCGAGACGGCGATGAGCCAGGAACACGCGTTCACGGCGATCGAGCTCGCCGTCCGCGCGCAGCTGACGGCGACGGACCTCTCACCGCTCCCCCGGGAGCGGTGAGGGCGGCCGGGTCGGCCGGGGAGCCTCAGCGCGCCAGGTGCAGCTCCAGGAACTCCCACGCCTGCTCCTGCATCGGGACGTCGAACCGGTGCCCGCCGGGGTGCTCGGCCCCCCGGTAGGTCCCGGTGGCCGCGTGCCGGGCCAGCAGGCGCTCGTGCGCGGCGCGCATCCCGGCCGGCGGGAAGAGCGGGTCCTGCAGCGCGTACTGCACGAGCAGCGGGCGCAGCGCGGTGAGGTCCGGGAGGTCGGCGAAGCGGGCCAGTCCCGGTGAGTGCAGCAACCACGAGTGGGTGTCCAGGTAGCGCCCCACCAGCGCCGAGGTCGTGGAGAGCATGCAGGCGACGACGTGCGCGCGCACGCGCTCGTCGAGCGCCGCCAGCAGCAGCGCGCGCCCGCCGCCGCCGGAGAAGCCGAAGGCCCCCAGCCGGTGCGGGTCGGTCCCGGGCAGCCCGGCGAGCACGTCGAGGGCCAGCAGGTCCTCGAACACGACCGCTCCCGCGAACGTCGTGCCCAGGACGCCGGCCGCCTTGGCGAGGGTCTCCTCGTGCAGCTGGGCGTGCGCGTCGTAGCGCTGCGCGGGACCGGCCTCGATCCCCTGCGCCGCCCAGCTCGCCTCCAGGGCCGCGAGCCAGGGCGCCCACTTCGGCGAGGGCCGCGTCAGCGGGAACCGGCGGCTGCCCCAGGAGAACGCGTCGTGGACCAGGACCGCGAAACCCCGCCGCGCCAGCGCGTTCGCCGCGGCCCGTCCGCCGTAGCCGGCGAAGCGCGGTGCACCGGCGTCCTGCGGGGGCGAGCCGTCGTCGACGAGCTTGGCGGCGCCGGTCCACTTGGCGCCGCCGTGGCAGTGCAGGCCCAGCACCCCCGGCAGCACCTCGTCGCTGCCCGCCGGGCGCAGCAGGGACGCCCGGGTGCGGGGCCCGAAACCCACCTCCCACGACAGGGTGGTGACGTCGACGTCGCCGACCCTGCGCGACCCCTCCTCGCGCACCCGCGGGGGCGGTGGCCGGCGCGGCAGCCCCAGCACCGCGGCCAGGTCGGGCGGGCCGCTGCGCCGCGGCAGTTCCCGGTGCAGGAAGGCGGGCCAGTCCTCGAACCCCTCCAGGGCGTCGACGGGGCCGTCGGGCTCGTCGGGGTCCGCGGGACCGGCGGGGGCGCCCACCCTCAGCTCGCGACGCTCTCGCGGACCGCCCCCGCCACCCCGTCGCGGGTCAGCGCCTCCAGCGCCTGTCCGACCAGGGCGCGGAAGCGGTCGTCGGCGGGCAGGTCCGCGCCGAACACCTCCGGCAGGCCCAGCAGCGCGTCGACGACGGCCGCGGGGGAACCCGCACCCGCGGTGACCTCCGCCAGCCGCGCGGCCAGCGGGTCGTCGACCGGCAGCGGCGCGCCGGTCTCGGAGCGCGCGGTCGACACGTACCGCATCCAGGCGGCGACCCCCAGGCAGGCGGCGCGGGGTTCACGACCGGCGGCCAGGGCGTCCGAGATCGTCCCCAGCAGGCGCTGCGGCAGCTTCTGGCTGCCGTCCATCGCGATCTGCAGGGTGCGGTGGCGCAGCGCCGGGTTGGCGAAGCGGTCCAGCAGGTCGCGCTGGTAGCGCGCCACGTCGAAACCCGCCGGCACCGCCAGCGTCGGCACGACGTCGCGGGCCATGAGGCGGGCGACCAGCGCGGCGATCCCGTCGTCGGCGACGGCGTCGGCCACGTGCTCGTGACCGGCCAGCAGACCCAGGTAGGCCAGCGTGGAGTGGCTGCCGTTGAGCAGCCGCAGCTTCATCGCCTCGTAGGGCGCGACGTCGTCGGTGAGGACGGCACCGGCGCGCTCCCACGCCGGGCGCCCGGCGGCGAAGTCGTCCTCGACGACCCACTGGCGGAACGGCTCGGTGACGACGACGCCCTCGTCGCGCAGCCCGAGCAGGTGCTGCACCTGCTCGCGGTCGGCGGCCGTGGTGGCGGGCACGATCCGGTCGACCATCGAGGACGGGAAGCGCACCGACTCCTCGATCCACCCCCGCAGCCCGTCGCCGCCGGGCAGGGCCGCGCAGAAGTCCGCGACCAGACCGCGCAGCACCGCCCCGTTGGCGGGCAGGTTGTCGCAGGAGAGCAGGGTGATCGGGCCCGCGTCGGCCGCGCGGCGCGCGGCCAGCCCCGCCACGAGCTGCCCGACGACGGTGCGCGGCGCCCGCCCGGCCGGCCACCCGTCGAGATCGGCGGCCACGTCGGGGTCCGCGCGCCGCAACCGGCCGGTGGCGGGGTCGTGGCGGTAGCCCTTCTCCGTGACCGTCAGCGTGACCAGCCGGGTCGTGGGGGCGGCGAGCAGGGCGCGCAGGCGGTCGGCCTGCTCACCGGCGAAGAGCAGCTCGCGTACGGCGCCCACCACGCGCGCCGCGCTGCCGGCGGCGTCGTGGGCGAGCACCGCGTACAGCCCGTCCTGCGGGCCGAGCTGCTCCACGACGGCGCGGCTGCGCTGGGTCACGCCGCAGATCCCCCAGTCGCCGCCGGCGGCGGTGACGGCGTCCTCGGTGTAGACGGCCTGGTGGGCCCGGTGGAAGGCGCCGATGCCGAGGTGGACGATGCCGACGCCCAGCGCGGCGGGGTCGACGCGCGGGCGCAGGTCGCGGGGGACGGCGTCCAGGGTGGCCAGCGAGAGGCGGGCCGCCGACGCGGTGGGGGCGCTCATCACATCACCGCCCCGAGCTGCCACGGCTGGAACTCCTCGTCGCCGATCCCCAGCTCCTCGCTCTTGCTGCGCCGCCCCGAGGCGACCTCGAGCACGAGCTCGAACAGCTCGCGGCCGGCCTCCTCGAGCGTCTGCTCGCCGGTCAGGACGCGCCCGCAGTCGACGTCCATGTCGTCCTCCATGCGCGTGAACACCTCGGAGTTCGTGGCGAGCTTGATGCTCGGCGCAGGTTTGCAGCCGAACACCGAACCGCGCCCGGTGGTGAAGCAGACGACGTTGGCGCCGCCCGCGACGAGCCCGGTGACCGAGACGGGGTCGTAGCCGGGGGTGTCCATGAAGGCGAAGCCCTTGGCGGTGATCGGCTCGGCGTACTCGTACACGGCCTCCAGCGCGGCCGAACCGCCCTTGGCGACCGCCCCGAGGGACTTCTCCAGGATGGTCGTCAGCCCGCCGGCCTTGTTGCCCGGCGAGGGGTTGTTGTCCATGCTCCCGCCGTGGGCGGCCGTGTACTCCTCCCACCAGCGGATGCGCCGCAGCAGCTTCTCGGCGACCTCGGGGTCGCGGGCGCGCCGGGTCAGCAGGTGCTCGGCGCCGTAGACCTCCGGCGTCTCCGCGAGCACCGAGGTGCCCCCCTGGGCCACGAGCAGGTCCGAGGCGATGCCGAGCGCCGGGTTGGCGGTGACCCCGGACCAGGCGTCGCTGCCGCCGCAGTTGAGGCCCAGGACCAGCTCGGAGGCGGGCACGGGCACCCGCCGGGCGGCGTCGACGAGCGGCAGCAGCTCCCGGACGCGCTCCACCCCGGCCTTGACGGTGAGGGTGGTGCCGCCGATCTCCTGGATCGTCATGGCGACGACGGGGACCTCCGGCGGCAGGTCGAAGCCGGAGGTGAGCGCCGCGACCTGGTTCACCTCGCAGCCGAGGCCGATGACGAGCAGCGCCGCGAAGTTGGGGTGGCGCGCGTAGCCGGAGATGGTGCGGCGCAGCAGCTGCGCCCCCTCGCCGCGGGCGTCCATGCCGCAGCCGGTGCCGTGGGTCAGCGCGACGACCCCGTCGACGTTCGGGTACTGATCCAGCGCCCCGGGCCAGCGGAAGGTGTCGGCGATGCGCCGGGCGGCGGTGGCCGAGCAGTTCACCGAGGTGAGGACGCCGATGTAGTTGCGGGTCGCCACCCGCCCGTCGGCGCGGACGAACCCGTCGAAGGTGCGCCGCTCGGCCGGCGGCACGAGCAGCCGGGGGCGGGCGTCGACGCCGACGGCGTAGCCGTCCCGGCCCGCCTCGGCGCTGCCGGCGCCGGCCTGCGAGGCGGTGAAGGCGAGGTTGTGGACGTGGACGTGCTCGCCGGCGGCGACGGGTTCCGAGGCGAGGCCGATGAGCTGGCCGTACTTGCGCACCGGCTCGCCGGCGGCGACGTCGCGCAGGGCGACCTTGTGCCCGGCGGGGACCTCGGAGCGCAGCGTCAGCGAGCCGGCCTCCCCCACCGCGGCGAGGTCGACGACGGTGCCGGCGGCGAGCGCCTCGCGGGCGACGGCGACGGTGTCGCCGGGGGCCAGGCGCAGCAGCGGCGCGACGGCGCCGGCGGGCGCGGGCGCGGGGGTGGGCGCGGGGGTCGACGTCGTCACGAGAGGGCCTCCAGTCGGGCGGGGACGCCGGCGCGCACGGCCTGCGGCAGCGGCGGGACGGTGGTGGAGCGGACGACCAGCTGGCACTGCAGCGTGCGCGCGGCGTCGGAGTGGTGCTCGGGGCGGGCCAGGACGTCGAGCAGCAGCTCCACGGCCGCCCGCCCGGCGGTCTCCGTCGGCATCCCCACGGTGGTGAGGGCGGGGGTGGTCATGGCGGACATCTGGATGCCGTCGAAGCCCACGACGCTCATCTCGGCGGGCGCCACGACGCCGCGGACGGCGAGGCGGTTGAGCACGCCGAGCGCCATGAGGTCGTTGTAGGCCAGCACGGCGGTGGCCCCGCTGGCGAGCACGAGGTCGGCGGCGGGCAGGCCCGCCTCGAAGGTGGGCGGGAAGGGCCCGATCTCGACGGCCTCGACGCCGCTGGCGGCGGCGGCCTCGCGCAGGCCGCGCAGCCGCTCGGCGGAGGACCAGGAGCGCACGGGGCCGCTGAGGTGGGCGATGCGGCGGTGGCCGAGGGCGGCGACGTGCTCGACGGCCTGGCGCATGCCGTCGGCGGAGTCCATGAGCACGCTGGGCAGCCCGGCCTTGCGGCGGTTCACCAGCACCATGGGCGTCGACCCGGCGCTGCGCTCGAGCTCCTCGTCGCTCATCCGGGCCGAGCACAGGACGATGCCGTCGACCTGCTTGCCCATGGCCGCGACCAGCTCGGCCTCCACGCGGGAGTCCTCGGCGGAGTCGGCGAGGAAGACGACCTGCCCGGCCTCGCGGGCACGGGCGTGGGCGCCCTTGAGCACGGCGCTGAAGAAGGGGTTGGCGACGTCGGGGACGACGACGCCGATGTTGCCGGTGCGCCCGGTGATGAGCCCGCGCGCAGCCCGGTTGGGCTGGTAGCCGAGCTCCTCGGCCACCGCCAGGACGCGGTCGCGGGTGCTGGCGCGCACCAGGTCGGGCACCGCCAGGGCGCGCGAGACGGTCGAGACGGACACGCCGGCCCGGCGGGCCACCTCGTGGATGGTCACAGCCATGCAGCACCCCCGACGCCGTTGTTGCTGCTCACAGTGCAAAGGTTTTCATCGACTGTCAAGCTCCTTTCCGCGGCCGCCGCCGGACCGGACCGGGCGCCCGGACGCCGGAGGGCCCGCCGACCACTCCCCCCTGGGTGGTCGACGGGCCCTCCGGCGCGCGGAGCGCTGGCTCAGACGTCGCGCTTCTTCAGCACCAGCGCGCCCAGGCCGAGCAGCACCGCGATCCACACCGCGAACAGGGCCAGCCCCGCGGCCGGCTCGAGGTAGGCGCTCTGGTCGGTGACGCCGAGCGCGTTGATCGTCGTGTTGGTGAAGTAGTACTCGCGGATCGTCTCCCCGCCCCAGGACTCCGGCACCGCCATGAGCAGCAGCGGCACGACGAAGATCGCCGCCAGGACGGTGCAGATGGCGCCCGCGGAGTTGCGCAGCAGGGCGCCCACGGCCAGGCCGGACAGGGCGAAGCCGGTGAGCATGGCGACGTGGCCCAGCAGCGCGCGCACCACGTTCTCGTCGCCGAGGGAGGCGCCCACGCCCTCGCGCTCCAGGACGGCCTGGCCGAGCAGGAAGGCCAGGAGGACGCCGACGCCCATGACGACCGCGACGGAGACGGCCAGGACGACGGCCTTGGCCGCGTAGACCCCCAGCCGGCCGGGGGCGGCGGCGAAGGAGGTGCGGATCATCCCGGTGGAGAACTCGCCCGCGATGACGATGACGCCGACGGCGGCGACGATGAGGCTGGCCATCTGGGCGCCCTGCAGGCTGGCGGACACCGGGTCGAAGCCCTGCGCGGCCATCTGCTGGGCGGTCTCCGGGTCGGCGAAGGACGAGGCCGTGGCCCACGCCAGCAGGACCCCGAGGCCGACGATCGCGACGAAGGCCACCGCCATGGTCACGACGATGGAGCGCACGCTCCAGAACTTGATCCACTCCGAGCGCAGCAGGCCGCCGAAGGTGACCCGGCGCTCGACCGGCGTGAACTGCTGCTGCTCCAGGGCCACGGCGCTCACCGGGCCACCTCCTCGGGGGTGCGGTCGGGGACGGCGGCGACGGTGGGCTGCGCGCCGTCCGCGGCGGCCCCGTGCGCCTGGTACTCCACGGCGCTCGCGGTGAGCTCCATGAACGCCTCCTCCAGGGAGGCCTTGACGGTGGTCAGCTCGTGCAGCGCGACCCCGCGGGCGGCGGCGGCGTCGCCGATGGCGGCGGCCGACATGCCGCGCACCTCGAAGGCCCCGTCCTGCACCGGGTGCAGCGTCCCGCCGCCGTCGACGACGAGGTCGGTCAGCTGCGACACCTGCGGCGAGCGCACGGTGACGCCGCGCGGCTGCACGCGGTCGATGAAGGACTGCACGCTCTCGTCGGCGATGAGCCGGCCCTTGCCGATGACGACGAGGTGCTCGGCGGTCAGCGCCATCTCGCTCATGAGGTGCGAGGAGACGAAGACGGCCCGGCCCTGCTGGGCCAGCTCCTTCATGAGGTTGCGGATCCACAGGATGCCGTCGGGGTCGAGCCCGTTGACCGGCTCGTCGAACATGACCGCCGCGGGGTCGCCCAGCAGGGCGGAGGCGATGCCGAGGCGCTGCCCCATGCCCAGCGAGAAACCGCCCGCGCGCTTGCGGGCGACCTCGCGCAGGCCCACGAGGTCGATGACCTCGTCGACGCGCGAGGTGGGGATGCCGGCCGTGGCGGCCATGGACTGCAGGTGCCGGTAGGCCGAGCGCCCGGTGTGCACGGCCTTGGCGTCCAGCAGCGCGCCGACCGCCGACAGCGGGGCGCGGTGCCGGGCGAAGGGGCGCCCGTCGACGAGGACCTGCCCGGCCGTGGGCCGGTCCAGGCCCATGACCATCCGCATGGTGGTGGACTTGCCGGACCCGTTGGGTCCGAGGAACCCGGTGACGATGCCCGGGCGCACGGTGAAGCTGAGGTCGTGCACGGCGACCTTCTTGCCGTAGACCTTCCGCAGGCCGACCGCTTCGATCATGAGCAGCCCTTCGAGTCGTGGTCGTGACGCCGCGCGAGGCGCGCCGCCGGGGTACGACCCGATCGTGGCCGCCGGGGCGCACGGGCCGCATCCATCGACCGGCTCACCCCGGCTACGGCGCAGGGTGCACGGGCGCGCGGCCGCCGACCGCCCCAGGGAGGGCGCCGCACCGACGGAAGTGATCACGGGGCCGCGGGCGCGGGCCGCCCGCCGCACGCACGAGCGCCCGGCCCCGCGGGTGCGGGACCGGGCGCT
>NZ_JBJLSF010000022.1:0-52792 GCF_050871885.1 Kineococcus aridisoli
GGGCACCCGCGGGTGCCCGGCCGTCGTCGTGAGGGGATCAGCGCTGGTGCAGCGCACCCGCGTCGTGGCGCTCGTCGTCGCCCTCGACCTCCTTGGCCAGCAGGCCCGAACCGATCGACCAGATCGCCGCACCGATGATCGCGACGTAGACGCCGATCTGCGGGACGAGGCCGTCACCGCGCTCCAGGCCGCCCATGGGGTGCAGGGCGAAGGCGATGGCCTGCAGCGTGGCGGCCAGGCCGACGGCCATGGAGACCAGGCTCAGCCCGCGGTGCTGGCCGCGGCGGGCGCGCTTGGCGGCGTAGGCCATGGCGACCAGCAGGCCCAGGCCGAGGTAGGCGGTGAAGGGGACCAGCGAGTCGGTCTCGTAGCCGACGCGGCCCTCCTCGGTGCCGTCGAAGCGCACCCAGTTCAGGAACGGGGAGATGTTGAACAGCACGATGCCGGCGGCGGCGACGCCGAGACCGGCCTTGCCCGCGCGGCGGGTGTCGTGGTGGACGTGCAGGTCCTGCGAGTTGGCCGTGGCCATGGTGGAGCCCTTCGTCGACGTGGTGGGGCGCGGGGTTCCCGGCCGGTCATCGGCGCGAGGAGCCGCGGGTGGTCGGTCACCGGGGGACGCGGTGCGTCCACGGTGGTCCTGTCGCCCTGCTGCTCAAGGCCGGCGCCGGGTGCGCGCTCTCGTGCGAGGCGCGGTCACCGGCGTGCCGGGGAACCGCGCCCTCTTCCACCAGAGGACCACGGACGGCGCGCCCGCGCCACCGGAGACCGGCCCCGGGCCCTCCTCCGGCCCCGGCTCAGCCCTCCAGCGCCGCCAGGAACGCCTCGATCCCCGCCACGACGACGCGGTGGTCCTCGGCCTCGGGCAACCCGGAGACGGCGACGGAGCCCACGCACCCGACCCCGCGCACCAGCACCGGGAAGGCGCCGCCGTGGGCGGCGAAGCGCTGGGTGTCCAGGCGCGAGTCGGTGTCGAAGTGACCACCGGCCACCCGGAAGCGGGTGCCGACGAGGTAGGAGGAGACGCCGTAGAGGTCGACCACCGCCATCTTGCGCTCCAGCCAGACGTCGTTGTCGGCCGACGAGCCCGGCAGCCCGACGTGGAACAGGCGCTGGCCGTTGCGGCGCACCGCGACGGCGACCGGCAGGCCGTCGGCCAGCGCCCGCTCGGCGATCGCGGTGCCCAGCCGCCAGGCGGTGAGGTTGTCGAAGCGGGGGAAGACGAGCTCCGCCTCCTGCCGCTGCAGGGACGCGAGCAGGGCGGCGTGGTCGTCGGTCATCGAGGGCTCCTTCGCTGGTGGGAGCGCGAGACTAGCGAGCCGCCCCGCCCGCGCGGAGCGGTCGCGGTGCGGGGAGGTCCTGCAGCTGCTCCCGCAGCCGCTGCGCGGCGGCCGCGACGGCGCTCTCGCCCAGCCCCAGCGCCTGCACCGCCAGCACGGCCGCCCCCAGCAGGCCGTCGTCGGCCGAGCGCACCGGCACGCCCTCCAGCGCCTGCGCCAGCCGCGGCGACAGCGGCACCGGCGAGCCGGCGACGCCGTGGCGCCACAGGCTGCCCCCCGCCACCAGCGGCCCGGGACCGGCCACGGAGACGACGAGGGAGGCCAGCGCGTCGTGGACGGAGCGCACGAGGTCCGCGGCGAGCGGATCGGCGGGCGCGGCGCGGAAGGCCAGCGGAGCCAGCCGCGCCAGCCGCAGCGGGTCGTCGCCGTGCAGGCGGTCGAGCACGTGCACGAGGACCCCCGGCCGCCCGCCGACGGCGGGCACGTCGCCGTCGAGGCCGAGCTCGGCGAGCAGGGCACCGACCAGCGCGGTGGGCGGTCCCGTCCCGTCGAGGGCCGCGACGGCGGCGCGGGCCACCCGCCGGCCGGTCCAGAAACCCGACCCGGCGTCGCCGAGCAGCCAGCCGCTGCCGCCGACGACGCGCACCAGCCGCGAGTCCTCGACGCGGGCGGCCACCGACCCGGTGCCGGCGACGAGGGCGGCGCCGGCGGGTTCGAGGGTTCCGGAGCGGAAGGCGGCCACCAGGTCCGAGACGCGCAGGAACCGGGCCTGCCGCACGCCGAGGGGGCCGAGGGCGCGGGCGAGGTCGGCGGGTTCCAGCGTGCCTTCGGAACCGGCCACCGCGGCGACCGCCACCCGCACCCGCGCCCCGGGCACCCCGGCCGCCGCCAGCGCCGACTCCGCGGCGCCGGCCACCGCCTGCAGCGCGCGCTCGACCCCCACCGCGCGGGGGTTGCCGGTGCCTGCGAGCGCGTGGCCCAGGCGACGGCCGTCGGCGTCGGCCACGAGGGCGCGGGTGCTGGTGCCGCCCGCGTCGACGGCCAGCAGCACCGCGGGCTCGTCGGCGGGGGGTCGGGGAGGGGTCGCCACCCCCCGATGCTCCGGCACGGGCGGGCGGCGGGAAAATCCCGGACGGCCCGGCGGGGGAGCGGCTACCGTCCACCGGTCCCGACCCGCCGACCCAGGAGTTCCCGTGGTCCACCACCGCGCCAGCGCCCTCGCGCTGCTCGCCGCCGTCGCGTTCGGCCTCAGCGCCTGCGGGGAGCCCGTCGTGGGCACCGTCACCGCCAAGGAGCACGAGGAGGCGGAGACGGAACGCACCACGACGAGCAGGTGCACCGGTTCCGGGGCCGAGAAGAAGTGCAAGACCGTGCCGACCACCCGGTACGACCCGGAGGAGTGGGAACTCACCGTCGAGACCGACGACGGCTCCACCGTGGAGTTCACCGTGGCCGAGGAGGTCTACGACAGCGTGCAGGTCGGCGACCGCTACGACGAGACGCAGCGGGGCTGACCCGTGGCGCCCGCCGCTCGCGGGTCCCGGGCCCCTGGGGTTCCGGGGCCTCAGTCGCCCTCGGGTTCCACGACCGGCATGTGCAGGTGCGCCATGCTCGCCGGCCGCGGCGTCCGCGGCAGGTACAGCGGGGGCAGCCGCCCGTCCGCCACGGCGGCCGCGGCGTCGGTCAGGCCCAGGCGCTGGCGGACCCGGCCGTAGAAGTCGGGGGTCTTCAGCCGCACCAGCCGCACCTTCCACGGGCGCGCGTGCACCGCCACCCAGTCCCCGGGGTCCAGCACGCCGCGGATCTGCCCGTCCACCGACATCGAGACCCGGCCGCTGCGCTCCAGCACCCGCACCGAGATTACCTCGTCGGCGGCCACGACGAAGCTGCGGTCGAACACCATGTGCGGTGCCACCGGGGTGAAGACCAGGGCCTGCGCGCGCGGGGAGAGGACCGGGCCGCCCGCCGCGAAGGAGTACGCCGTGGAACCGGTGGGCGTGGAGACGACGACGGCGTCGGCGGAGTACGACATGAACAGCCGGTGGCCGACGTAGACGCCCAGGCTGGCCTGCCGGTCGCGGCTGAGCTTCTCGAACACCACGTCGTTGAGCGCGGTGAGGTCCACCTCGACGCCCCAGCCGACGTCCTCCGCGTCGCCGTGGTGCACCGCCGGTGGCGGCAGCATCGGGCCCCGTCCGTAGCGCAGCAGCGACTCCAGCTCGGCGGGGACCTCCAGCGGCCGGCTGGCGCGCGCGGTCACCGTCAGGCGTTCCTCCAGGACCGCCTCGCCCGCCTCGAAGACGGCCAGCGCCTCCAGCAGCTGCTCGGGCAGCACCTCGGTGAGGAAGCCCACCCGGCCGACGTCGACGCCCAGCACCGGGACGTCGGCCACCTGGGCCACCGCCACGCCGCGCAGGAACGTCCCGTCACCGCCGATGGTGACCACCAGGTCCATCGGCTCGGCGGCCTCCACCTGGGCGCGCGCGGACTCGCGGCCGCCCTCGGCGGCCCAGACGTCGAACTCGGCCACCTGCACACCGCGCTCGCCCGCCCACCGCCGCAGGCTCGCCGCGCTCTCGCGGGCGACCTGCTTGCCGCCGTGGACCACCAGGCCGATGCTGCTCAGCGCCACGGGGTTCCTCGTCTCGTCCGGGGAGGGCCGACACCGGCATCCTGGGCGCTGGAGGGTCCCGGCGCCAGGTGGAGCCCCCCGGTGCCGGCGCGCGGCGGCCCCTCAGCCCTGGCGGGCCTTCCAGCGCGGGTTGCGCTTGTTGACGACGAACACCTTGCCGTGGCGGCGCACGACGATGGAGCCCTCCTTCTGCTTCAGGCTCTTCAGCGACTTCCTGACCTTCACGTGCGGCTCCTCACCAGCTCGACTTCGTGATGCCGGGCAGTTCCCCGGCGTGGGCCATCTCGCGCAGGCGGATGCGGGAGATGCCGAAGGTGCGCAGGGTGCCCCGGGGCCTGCCGTCGACCGCGTCGCGGTTGCGCACGCGGGTGGGGCTGGCGTCGCGCGGCAGCCGCTGCAGGGCCAGCCGGGCCGCCGCGCGCGAGTCCTCGCCGGCGCTGACGTCGACGGCCGCGCGCTTGAGCTCGGCGCGCCGCTCGGCGTGGCGGGCGACGACGAGCTTGCGCTGCTCGTTCTTGGCGATCTTGCTCTTCTTGGCCACGGCTCAGCGCTCCTCGCGGAAGTCGACGTGCCGGCGGACCACCGGGTCGTACTTGCGCACGACCATCCGGTCGGGGTCGTTGCGGCGGTTCTTGCGGGTGACGTAGGTGTAGCCGGTCCCCGCGGTGGAGCGGAGCTTGATGACCGGGCGCACGTCCTGGGTCCTCGCCATCAGAACCTCTCCCCCCGCCGGCGCAGGTCGGCGACGACGGACTCGATGCCGCGCCTGTCGACGGTCTTGATGCCGCGGGCGGAGACCGTCAGCGTCACCGTGCGCCCCAGCGAGGGCACGAACCACTTCTTGCGCTGGACGTTGGGGTCGAAGCGGCGGTTGGTGCGCCGGTGCGAGTGCGAGACGGACTTGCCGAAACCCGGGACGGCCCCGGTGACCTGGCAGCGCGCTGACATGCGTGGTCCTTCCGTGTGGTTGACGAGCACCGTACTATCGACAACCGTTCTCATCAACCGACCCTGGAGGTTCTCGTGAAGACCGGCACCCACCCCGCCTACGACCTCGTGGTGTTCCGCGACAAGTCCGCCGGCACCTCGTTCCTGTCGCGCTCCACGCTGACCTCGCGCGAGGGCCTGCCGACCGTGGAGTGGGAGGACGGCGGCACCTACCCGGTCTTCGACGTCGACGTCTCCTCGGCCAGCCACCCGTTCTGGACCGGCAACGCGCGCGTGCTGGACACCGAGGGCCGCGTGGAGAAGTTCCGCCGCCGCTACGGCCGCGCCTGAGCGGGCGCCCGCTACGGCCGCGCCCGGACCGGCGCCCGCTGCGCCGCCGCGATGCGGTGGCGCAGCGGGGCCGGCGGGTCGGCCAGGGCCGTCGCGGGACCGGCGAGCCACTGCTGCGCCAGGCCGACCTCGGCGGCCGTGAGGTCGCGGAACCACACCAGCTGCCCCAGGCGCGGCGCGCTCCAGGCGAACTCCAGCCCGATCCCCAGGCAGGCGCGGGCCGGCAGGGCCGCCCCCGGTCGCAGCTGCACGAGGACGAGGTCCTGGGAGTTCCGCACGACCAGGCGCATCCGGTGCAGCAGACCGGGTTCGCCGGCGGGGACGAGCACCCAGCCGCGCGGTGCGGGCGGGTGCTCGGCGGGGTCCTCGGGGTGTGCGTGCACGGCGTCTCCCTGGTGTCGGCGGCACTGCTAGCCTCACCGTAGTCGAGAACAGTTCTCATGTGGAGGTGTGCGTGTCCCCCGTTCTCCCCGTCACCGTCGTGACGTCCGTCGACCCGCTCCCGCGCGACCTCGCGACGGCCGCGGTGCTCGTCGACGGCCCCGGCGCGGTCGTGCTGCGCTACGACCTCGGGCCCGGCGCCGCCGACGGGCTGCGACGCGTGGTGAGCGACCTCAGCGGTGTCCTGGAGGACGTCGTCGTCCCGCTCGAGCACGCCTGCCTGGGCTGCGCCCAGCGCGAGGACGTCCTGCCGACCGTCGCGGCGATCGCGGCCGACGGGCGCTGGTCCTCGCTCGTGCTGGCCCTGCCCGTCGGCGCCGACCCGACCCCGCTCGTCGCGGCGCTGTGCGCCGGCGAGGAGGTGGCCGGCGCCGTCGTCGTGCGCGGCGTCGTCACCGCCGCCTGCGCCGCGGACCTGAGCGAGGACCTGCTCGGCGACGCGCTGCTGTCCGAGCGCGGCCTCGCCCTCGACGAGGACGACGACCGCGCCGTCGGCGAGGCGCTCGCCCAGCAGCTCGACGAGGCCGACCTCGTCGTCCTCGACGGCGAGCCCGACGAGCGCACCCGCACCCTGCTGGCCCACCTGTGCGGGCCGTCGGTGCCGGTGCTGCCCCTGGAGCGGGTGGGCGGTGCGCAGCTGGCGGCCCCGCTGGGCGGCGCCGCCCGCACCGCCGCCCGCGCGGACCTGCTCACCGCGCGCCGCCCGCCGGTTCCCGACACCTCGGGCGTCTGGACGCTGGAGCTGACCTCCGAGCGCACCCTGCACCCCGGCCGGCTGCTGGAGCGCATCGAGGACCTCGGGGCCGGGCGCCTGCGCGCCCGCGGCACCTTCCGCCTCACCAGCCGCCCCTCGACGCTCTGCGCCTGGGACGGTGCCGGCGGTCAGCTGAGCATCGGCGAGCTCGGCGCGTGGCACCCGGGCGAGCGCGGCACCCACCTCGTGGTCACCGGCACCGAGCCCGACGAGCGCGAGCGGGTGCGCAGCGCCTTCTGCGACGTCCTGGCCACCCGCGAGGAGGAGGCCGCCGCGCACGAGGAGGTGCTGGACGCCCTGCTCGCCGGGTCCGGCGCCCCCGGGGGCGAGGACGGCTTCGAGCCCTGGCTGGGCCCCCGCGACCAGCACGTGCCGGACGACCGGCTCGTGGTGGAATGAAGAGCCGTCACACCAGGAGGTCCTCCGTGCTGCCCCTCGCCGCCCCGCTCGGCCGTCTCGTCCTCACCGCCGCCGCCTCGGCCGGCATCGTCAAGGCCGTCAGCGACGGCCGCGGCGCCGCGGCGCTGCGCCGGATCGCGGTGAGCGGCGCCAAGGCCGGCATCCGCACCTCGCGCGCCGCCGAGACGAGCGTGGAGCGCTGGCGCCTGGGGGCCGGCGACATCGTCGCCCAGGCCTACGACGAGCTGGGGGAGCAGGCGCCCGTCCCGCGCACCCCCGACGCCGGTCACGACCACGAGCACTGAGCGCCGAGCAGAACCCCGAGCAGCACCCCGAGCAGAACTCCGAGAGGCCGGGAGTCCCGTGAGCACGGTCGAGCTGTCCCCGCTGGAGGTCGTCTCCGCGACCGCCGGGCGCCTGCGCCTGCAGGCGGACTGGCTGCGGCGCAGCCCGGCCCGCGCCGTCGCCGCCGAGGAGGCGCTGGACCGCCTCGACGGGGTCCGGCTGGCCCGCGCCTACCCGGTCACCGGCAGCGTCGTCGTCCACTTCGACCCCGAGCGGCTGAGCGTGGAGCAGATGGCCGCCGCGGTCGCCTCCAGCGCGCAGGTGCCCGCCGACGCGCAGGCCTCGCGGACCCCGCGCTCGGCCGACGTCGGCAACGGCGAGGTCGCGCGCATCGCCGTCGGCGGCGCCGCGCTGGCCCTGCTGGGGCTGCGCCGCTACGCCTTCGGGCGCCCACCGCTGCTGGGGCCGACCTCCCGGCTGGTCGCCACCGGCGTGACGATCTTCTCCGGCTACCCCTTCCTCAAGGGCGCCGTCGGCTCCCTGGTCGGCCGGCGCAGCGCCGGCACCGACGCGCTCGTCTCCGCGGCCACGGTCGCGAGCCTGCTGCTGCGCGAGAACGTCGTCGCGCTCACCGTGCTGTGGCTGCTGAACATCGGCGAGTACCTGCAGGACCTCACGCTGCGCCGCACCCGCCGCGCCATCGCCGACCTGCTGACCGGCAGCGAGACGACGGCCTGGGTGCGCCGCACCGCCCGCGACGCCGGCGGCGCCGAGGTGGTCCTCGAGGAGCAGGTCGACCTCGACGCCCTGCGCGTGGGCGACCTCGTCGTCGTCTTCGAGCAGTCCACCGTCCCCGTCGACGGCGAGGTCGTCGAGGGCGAGGCCGTCGTCGACCAGGCCGCGCTGACGGGGGAGAACCTGCCCGTGCAGCGCACCGTCGGCCACCCGGTCCTGGCCGGCAGCGTGAACCTGCGCGGACGGCTCGTGGTGCGCGCCACCGCCACCGGCTCGGACACCGCCGTCGGGCGCATCATCGAGCGCGTCGAGCACGCCCAGGCCGACCGCGCGCCCGTGCAGACCGTCGGCGACGCGTTCAGCCGCAGGTTCGTGCCCGCCTCCTTCGGCCTGGCGCTGGCCACCCTCGTGCTCACCCGCGACGTGCGGCGCGCCATGACGATGCTGCTCATCGCCTGCCCGTGCGCGGTCGGGCTCGCCACGCCCACCGCCATCAGCGCCGCCATCGGCAACGGCGCCCGGCGCGGGATCCTCGTCAAGGGCGGTTCCCACCTGGAGGCCGCCGGCCGCGTCGACGCGTTCGTGTTCGACAAGACGGGGACCCTCACCGTCGGCCGCCCCGTCGTCACCAACGTGCTCTCGTTCCGCGAGGACTGGACGCCGGAGCAGGTGCTGTCGGAGGCGGCGAACTCCGAGGTGCACTCCAAGCACCCGCTCGCGCAGGCCGTCATCCGCTCCACCGAGGAACGCCACCTCGTCATCCCCACCCACGAGGAGTGCGAGGTCCTGCTGGGCCTGGGGATGCGCGTGCAGGCCAACGGCCGCGTGCTGCTCGTCGGCAGCCCCGGCCTCATGCGCCAGGAGGGCGTGGCCGTCGACGAGCACGCCGCGGGCTGGGTCGAGCGGTTGCAGCGCGCGGCCGAGACCCCGCTGCTGCTGGCCGTCGACGGGGTCCTCACCGGCCTGGTCAGCCTGCGCGACGAGGTCCGCCCGGAATCCCGCGAGGTCCTGGAGACGTTGCGCCGCAGCGGGGTCGAGCGCATCGTCATGCTCACCGGCGACAACCCGGCCACCGCCGCCGCGGTCGCCGCCGAACTCGGCCTCACCGAGTGGCGCGCCGAGGTGATGCCCGAGGACAAGCAGGACGTCGTGCGCGCGCTGCAGGCCGAGGGCTACGTCGTGGCCGTCGTCGGCGACGGGACGAACGACGCCCCCGCCCTCGCGCTGGCCGACCTCGGCATCGCCATGGGCATGTCCGGCACCGACGTCGCGGTGGAGACCGCGGACGTGGCCCTCGTGGGCGACGACCTGCGCCGGCTGCTGCAGCTGCGCGACCTCGGCGACCGCACGCTCTCGCTGATCCGGCAGAACTACGGCGCCTCCATCGCCGTCAACGGCGTCGGCCTGGCGCTGGGGGCGGCGGGTGCGCTCTCGCCGGTGCTGGCGGCCATCGCGCACAACGCCTCGTCGGTGTTCGTGGCCGTCAACTCCGCCCGGCTGATCCGCTACCGGATCCCCCCGCAGCAGCGGGCGCAGGGGCGGCGCCGCGCCGGCTGACCGGCCGCGCGCGCCGGCGGCTCCTCAGAAACCGCCGCCGGGACGCATCCACGCGTTGCGGCCCGCCGCGCGCAGCGCTGCGCTGCCGGGGTCCAGCTCGCGCTCCTGCCCGGCGCGCAGCGTGTCGTCGTGGACGGCCCGCCGGCACCGGCGCACCCCGCGCAACCCGGAGAACACGCCGGTGGCGATGGCCGCGGCCAGCAGAGCCAGCAGGGCGGACTGGGTGCTCACCCCACCACTGTGCGGCAGCCGGGCGCGCTGCGACAGCGGAACCGCCGGCGGTCGGCGCGCGGCGGGTCAGCGTGCAGGGGCCCGGTGCGCCGCGGGCCGGTGCGCGGCGAGCTGGGCGTGCGCCGCGTCGAGGACCTCCTCGACGGTGATCCGCGCCAGCGTCGGGTCGACCTGCCCGCCGTGCGGGTCGCCGACGTAGTCCTGCGCGGCCGGGTCCCCGTGCCAGAGCACCGGGTGCAGGTCGGCGTCGACCGCCGGTCCCCACCAGGCGGGCGGGGTGGGGCCGAACAGCGTCACCGAGGGCACCGCGAACGCCGTGGCCAGGTGCGCCGTGCCGGTGTCGCCGGAGAGGACCAGCCGGGCGCCGGCGACCAGGTCGGCGAGGCCGTCGAGGTCGGAGGCGCCGCAGCGGTCCACCGCACCGGCGGCGGCGAGCGCGGCGCCGAGGGGGCGCTCGGCGGCGGTGCCGGTCACGACCACCTCCAGCCCCCGGGCGACGAGGTCGGCCACGACCAGCGCCCACCGCTCGACCGGCCAGCGGCGGGCGGCGAAGGCGGCGCCGGGGTGGACGACGACGGGAGCGCCGGGCAGCGCGCCCCCCTGCGCCTCGCGCGGGCGCAGCCGCAGGTCCTCCGGTCCGCACCGCGCGTCCCACGCCGCCACCAGCCGGCACCAGCGCGCCACCTCGTGCTCGTGGCGCACCCACTGCGGGCCCTCGAACGGCCCGTGCGGACCCGTGGTCGCGAAGCCCAGCAGGTCGTCGGGGCCGGTGTCGGCCAGCAGCTGCCGGCTCTCGGGTCCCTTGCCGTGCAGGTCGACGGCGAGGTGGCCGGACCCCTCGGCCTCCAGCGGTGCCAGGCCGTCGGTGACGAGGACCTCGTCGACGACGCCGCGCCCGCGCAGGAAGGCGCCGATGGCGGCCGGTGCGGCCAGCAGCAGCGTCCGCTCGGGGAAGCGCCGCCGCAGCCCGCGCAGCGCCGGGACGCCGGTGAGCAGGTCGCCCAGGCCCAGCGCCCGCAGCACCAGCAGGTCGCCGGGACCGAGCTGCCGCCTCACCGGGCGCCCGCGGCGAGGATGCCCGTCGTCGACCGCCCGTCGAGGTAGGGGAGCAGGACCACGCGCCCGCCCCAGCTGCGGATCAGCTCGGCCTCGGGCAGCTCGGTGCCGCCGTAGTCGCCGCCCTTGGCCCACACGTCGGGGCGCAGTTCCGCGAGCGCCGCGCGGGGGTCGTCCTCGGTGAACACCACGACCGCGTCGACGCTGGAGAGCGCGCGCAGCACCCGCTCGCGGTCCTGCTGGCCCACCACCGGCCGGCCCGGGCCCTTGAGCCGGCGCACCGACTCGTCGGAGTTCACGAGCACGACGAGGGCGTCGCCCAGGGCGCGCGCGGCCTCCAGGCAGCCGACGTGACCGGCGTGCAGGACGTCGAAGCAGCCGCCGGTGGCCACCAGCGTGCCGCCCGCCGCACGCACCCGGGCGGCCACCTGCGCGGCGCTCTCGCCCGCGGGGGCCGCAGCGCCCGCGGAGGTGCCCGCGGAGGTGCCCGCGCCCGCCGCGCCCGAGGCCGCGGCGCGCTCGAGGGCGCCGAAGAAGCCGTTCGTCCCGCCCGCCGCCACCCACGCCGAGGCGTCCTCGACGGCGCGGCCCAGCGCCGGGGTCAGCGCCCCGGTGCGGGCGATCTGCACGGCCGCGGTGGCGGCGAAGCGGTCACCGGCGCCGCAGGGGTCCCCGGAGGCCGCGACCGCGGGCAGGTGCAGCACCTCGCTGCCCTCGGCCGCGCAGTAGGCGCCCGCCGAGCCGACCGTGACGCACACGGCACCGGCGCTCCACAGCGTCCGCAGCTCGCCGGCGACGTCGGCCTCGGAGCTGGGACCGCTGCCGGGCTCGTGCAGGTGGTGCGCGGCGAGGGCGGCGCGCGCCTCGGCGCGGTTGGGGGTCACCAGGGCGCAGCCGGGCACCGGCTGGCCGCCGCGCGGGTGCGGGTCCCACACCAGCGGCACCCGGTGCGCGGCCTCGGTGAGCAGCCGGCGCAGCGCGGGGTCGCGGGTGGTGCCGGCGCCGTAGTCGGAGACGAGGACGACGTCGGCCGAGGCCAGCTGCGCGCGCACGCGCTCGAGCGCGCCCGACAGGTCCCCCGGGGTCCCCGGGCCGCCGTCGTCCAGGCGCAGCAGCACCTGCCCGTCGCTGCGCACCCGCGACTTGCGGCGGGTGCCGCCGGTGTGGGGCAGGGCGAGCACCTCCACGCGCGGCAGCAGCGCGCGCAGCCGCGCGCCCGCCTCGTCCTCGGCCACCGGTGCCACGAGCGTGACCCGCACCGCGTCGTCGAGCGCGGCCAGCAGCGCCGTCAGCGCCGCCCCGCCGGGGGACTCGCGCACGTCCTCGACGTCGACGACGGGCACCGGGGCGTCCGGGGCCAGCCGGGTGGAGGTGCCCAGCACCTCCCGGTCCAGCAGCACGTCGCCGACGACGACGACGTGCCGCGGGGCGCGTCCGCTCACGCGGGCACCTCCCGCTCGACGCCGGTCCCGACGGCCGTCAGGTCGACGGTGCGCCGGCGCGCCGAGGAGGCCGGCAGGTGCGCCTCCACCGCGATGCACAGCGCGTGCACCGCCATGAGGTGCCCCTCCTGGACCGCGGAGGTCGAGGGGCCGGGGAAGCCGAGGACGTCGTCGGCGAGCTCGCCCAGCGGGCTGGCCGCGGCGGAGGTCAGCGCCCACACCCGCACCCCGCAGGCCCGCGCCCGTTCCGCGGCGCGCAGCAGGTTCGGGCTGCGCCCGCTGGTGGACAGCAGCAGCAGCACGTCGCCGGGGCGCCCGTGCGCCTCGACCTGGCGCGCGAAGACCTCCTCGGTGCCGTAGTCGTTGGCGATGGCGGTCACCGCGGAGGTCTCCGCGTGCAGGGCGATCGCCGACAGCGGGCGGCGCTCGCCGATGAAGCGGCCGACGAGCTCGGCGGTCAGGTGCTGGGCCTCGGCGGCGCTGCCGCCGTTGCCGGCCACGAGCAGCCGCCCGCCGCCGTCGACGACGTCGACGAGCTCGCGGCCCCAGCGGTCGATGCGCTCGCCCTCGGCCTCCAGCGTGCGCAGCACGCCGGCCAGCTCGCGGACGTGCCCGCGGATGTAGTCGCGCGTGCTCTGCACGGTGTCCTCCTCGCCCAGCAGCAGTTCGTAGGCGGACTCCGTCGAGGCGGCCACCCGCCGCCAGTCGTAGCGGTCGCGGGCCACCTGCCGGCCCGCCTCGCCCATCCGCCGCGCGGTGGCCGGGTCGTCGACGACGGAGCGCACCGCACCGGCCAGCTCCGCGGGGTCGACGCGGCCCGCCGCGTCGACCGGCACCAGGCGGCCGGTGACGCCGTCGCGGACGGTGTCGAGCATCCCGCCGACGGCCGAGGCGACGACCGGCAGCCCGGCCGCCATCGCCTCCAGCACGGCGATGCCGAACGGCTCGTACCAGGGCGTGGCCAGCAGCGCGTCCGAGCTCGCCAGCAGGTCGGGCAGGTCGTCGGGGGAGACCCGGCCCACCAGGCGCACCCGGTCGGAGATGCCCAGCTCGACGGCGATCTTCTGCAGGCGCACCGCCTCGTGGTCGCCGTCGAGGTCGTGGGCGGCCGGCCCGCCGGCGATCACCAGCTCGGCGTCGGGCAGCAGCTCCAGCGCGCGCACCGCGGCCTCGACGCCCTTGCGGGGCACCAGGCGCCCGACGCTGAGCAGCCGGGTGCGGCAGCCGGGCCGGCGCGGCCCGACGAGCTCGCGCCCGCCCGTGCGCTCGAAGCGGGCGGTGTCCACCCCGCAGGGCACGACCTGCACCTTGTGCGGCGGGGAGCCCGCGGCGCGCAGCTCGGCGACCTCGTCGCGGCAGGTGGCGATGACGAGGTCGGCCTCGCGCGCCAGCTCGCGCTCGGCGTCCAGGCGCTGCGGCGGGGAGGTGTCCGCCGGGCCCTGGTAGCGGCGCTTGACGCTGCCGAGGGCGTGGAAGGTCTGCACGACGGGCACGCCCAGCGCGTGCGCGGCGGGCAGCGCCGCGGTGCCGGACATCCAGAAGTGCGCGTGCACGACGTCGGGGCGCTTGGCGCTCCACGCCTCGCGCAGCAGCTCGCCGAAGCGCGGCATGTGCTCGGGCAGCTCGTCCTTGGCCACGGGCGCCGGCGGGCCGGCGTCCACGTGCACGACCTGCACGCCGGGGCGCAGTGCCACGCGCTCGGGCAGCGCGGGGTCGTCGCGGCGGGTGTGCACCACGACCTCGTGGCCGCGGTCGGCCAGCGCCGAGGCCAGGGCGGCGACGTGGACGTTCTGCCCCCCGGCGTCGACGCCACCGAGGACGGCCAGCGGGCTGGCGTGCTCGCTGACCATCGCGATGCGCAGCCGCCGTCCGGTGGGGGCGGCGTGGACCGGGCCGGTCGCGTGGTCCGGGCTGCTCGTGCTCGTGGGCGTGCGGGACGCGCTCACGACGTCACCTCCTCGAGGAGTTCGTCGAAGTCCGCGAGGAAGCGGTGGACGCCGAAGGCCGCCAGGGCGTGCCGTCGCGCCGCGAGTCCGCGCTCCCGGGCTTCGTCGGGATCGGCGATCCAGCGCCGCGCGGTGGCGACGAGGACCTCCGGGTCGCTGGAGAGGACACCGGCCTCGGCGGGCACCGCCTCCGGTGCCGCGGTGGCCGGCAGGGCGAGCACCGGCAGGCCCACCATCATCGCCTCGATGAGGGACAGGCCCAGGCTCGTCCAGCGGTAGGGGTGGAAGTACAGGCGGTGGGTGCCCAGCACCTCGTGCAGCCGGGCCTGCGGCAGGTCCTCCAGGACGCTGAGGCCCTTGCCCGCCGCGGTGCCCTCGACCCGGCGGGCCAGGGCCTGCACGCCCATGCCGTGCAGCGTGAGCGGCACCTCCTCGGCCAGCCGCAGCAGCAGGTCGGTGCCCGCCACCCGCCAGCGGCGGACCGGCTCGTTGACGACGGCCGCGACGGAGCCGGAGCTGCCGGTGTACCCGTAGCCGGGGTCGACGACGCCGTGGTCGACGACGAGGGTGCGGGCGCTGCCGCAGTCCCAGTACGTCCTGTTGAACTGCGTGACGTGCACGACCGGGATCTCGCGCTGGTCGGCCAGGTGGTGCCTGCTGTCGGCGGCGCCGGCGCGCGGGGCGTCGTGCTCGACGTAGAGGGCGGGCACGTCGCGCCCGGGCCGGCGACCGGTCCAGCGCTCGACGAGCTCCACCTCCTCGGGCCGCTGCAGCACGACGGCGTCGAAGTGCTCCTCGCGCAGGTCGGCGACCGGGACCTCGACGGCGCCCGCCGGCCAGTCCCAGGTGCGCGCCCGGCCGCGGCCGTCGGGGCCGCGGTCGTCGACGAGGGGCAGCAGGTAGGTGTGCGTGCCCTGCACGAAGGCGGTCATCCACGATCCGTGCACGTGCCAGACGAGGATCCTCACCGGACTCCCTCCACGAGTTCGCTCAGCGCCAGCGCGTCCACCGCCGACACCACCTGCTCCTCGGTCACCGAGGTCAGGCACGGGTGCCCCTCGAGCGGGCACTGCCGGGCCCGCGTCCCCGCGCAGCCTGCCCCCTGGTCGCCGAGCAGGACGTGCGGCACGCCGTGCGGTGCCCAGCGGGCGGCCGGCACGACCGGCGAGAACAGCGAGACCACGGGGGTGCCCACCGCGGCGGCCAGGTGCGCCGGGCCGGTGTTGCCGACGACCACGGCCCGCGCGGCGGCCAGCACGGCCGCCAGCCCGGGCAGGTCGGTGGCCCCGCCGAGGTCGAGGGCGCCGGCCACGGCGACCTGCGCGGTCAGCGCCCGCTCGCCCGGCGAGCCGGTGACCACCACGGGCCGGTCGCTGCGCCGCAGCGCCCGCACGATGCGGGCGGCGTGCTCGGGGCGCGGTGCGCGCGCCGGCACCGAGGCGCCGGGGTGCACGACGACGAAGCCCTCGGGCAGCTCGACCGGCACCGGCGGCAGCTCGCGCACCCGCAGCCGCCCGTCGTCGCCGGCGGGCAGGGGGTGCCCGGCCGCGGCGGCCAGCGCCAGCGCCGCCTCGACCTCGTGCAGCTCGGGCCCGCCCTCGCGGCGGAAGCGGACGTCCAGCAGCGAGCCGGGGTAGTCCTCGCTGGCCGCGCTGACGCGGCCCACGCCGGCCAGGCGCAGCAGCAGCGCCAGCGGCAGCGGGCTCTGGTGGAAGGAGGTGAACACCACGGCCTCGTCGTAGCCGCGCGAGCGCACCTCGGCCACGAGGGCCTCGACCGCGGCGGGCTGCACGGGGGCGGGCTCGAAGCCGCTCCACGGCGGGTCGAAGACGAGGACGTCCTCGACCCCCGGCAGCAGCCGGGCGGCGCCGGCGCCGGCGGGGGAGGCCAGCAGGTCGACGGTGCCGGAGGCGGCCAGCGCGCGCAGCGCGGGCCCGGTCAGCAGCACGTCGCCGTCGTTGTCCAGGCGGGCGGCGAGGATCCTCACGGCACCACCACCTCCGCCAGGGAGCGCACGACCACCGGCGCGGACTCGACCTCCTCGGCGCGCGTGACGTCGGTGGGCACGAGCACGGCGCGGGCCCCCGCCGACAGCGCGGCCTCCACGTCGGCGCCGATGTCGCCGACGACGAGGCACTCGGCGGGCGCGAGGCCGAGCTCGCGGGCGGCGTCGAGCACCATGCCCGGTTCGGGCTTGCGGGTGCGCGAGGGGACGTCGGGGCCGTCCACGGACACCTGGACGGTGTCGAAGGGGCCGAGCAGCTCGGCGACGCGGGCGTTGACGGCGTCGACCTGCTCGCGGGTCAGCAGCCCGCGGGCCACCCCGGACTGGTTGGTGACCAGCCCGGTGCGCAGGCCCCGCGCGCGCAGCGAGGCCAGCAGCTCGGCGGCGCCGTCGACGGGCTTCACCAGGTCGGGGTCGCCGTTGTAGGGGACGTCGTGCACGAGGGTGCCGTCGCGGTCGAAGAGGACCGCGCGCACCGGCGGCGGCCAGGGCGCGGGGCGCCCGCCGCCGAGCAGGCCGCGGACCGCGAGCTCGCCGCGGACGCGGTGCACCACCGCGGCGGGGGGGATGGCGATGCTCGTGAGGACCATGCGGCGCACCTCGGCGGCGTCGCGCGGGCCGGGGGCGGTGCGCAGCCAGGCGAACTCGGCGGTCAGCCCGGCCCAGGCCAGCGCGGCCAGGGCGGCGGTGCGCCGGCGGCCGGCGAGCGCGGCGCCGGCGGCGAGGGCGGCGGCCGCCGTGGTGGCCACGTGCCCGGGCAGCCGGCCGAGGGCGGAGCCCGCGCGCTCGCGCCAGTCCGGCCCGTGCAGGGCGCCCATGAGGGCGTCGTCGGCGTTGCCGCGCTGCTGGCGCAGGCTCGCCCAGTCGTCCGCCGGGCGCACCGGGTGCACGGCCAGGTGCTCGCCGCGCACGACGGCCCACCCGGCGGCGCTCACGCGCAGCGCCAGGTCGGCGTCCTCGCGGAAGGCGCGCGGGAAGCGCTCGTCGAAGCCGCTGACCTGCTCCAGCGCGGTGCGCCGGTAGGCCATGTCCGCGGTGATCCACTGCGCGTCGGCCAGGCCCGCGGTGCCGCGCTCCCAGTCGGTGGGGCGGCGGTCGGCGGGCAGCGGGACGTGCAGGCGGCCCTGCACCGCGCCGACGTCGTCGCCGGCGGCGGCGAGGTCGGCGACCAGCTGCTGCGACCACGCCGGGGGCAGCTCCACGTCGTCGTCGACGAACGCGACCCACCCGCTGCGCACGCGCCGCCAGCCGGCGTTGCGCGCCGCGGCGGGCCCGCGCCCGCCGGAGCGGACCAGGCGCACCGGCAGGCCGGCCTCGCGGGCGGCCGCGCAGGCCGCCTCGCAGGGGTCGTCGGCGAGGTCGCGCCCGCGCCGGTCGTCCACGACGACGACGAGCTCGGGGCGCGGACCGCGCTGGGCGGCCAGGGTGCCCAGCAGGACGCCCAGGCTGGGGCGTCCGACGCTGGGGACGACGACGGAGAAGGCGGGCGGGGCGCCGGGCGTGGTGCCCGCCGTCATCGCTGCGTGAACTGGTTGCGCCGCACCAGGTGCGGGCCGAGCACGAGCACGTCCACGGGAGCGGAGCCGAACAGCTCCATGGCGTCGCGGGGGTCGTCGACCATGGGCCGCCCCGCGGTGTTGAGGCTGGTGTTGACGACGACGGGCAGGCCGGTGCGCTCCTCGAAGGCGCGCAGCAGCGCCGCGACGTGCGGGGTGCGCTCCTCGTGGATGGTCTGGATGCGGGCCGTGCCGTCGACGTGCACGACCGCCGGGATGCGCTCGCGCCACTCGTCGGCCACGTCGTGCACGAAGAGCATGTACGGGCTGGGGATCGGGCCGCCGGAGAAGATCTCCTCGGCGCGCTCGGCGAGCACCATCGGCGCCACGGGGCGGAACTGCTCGCGGCCCTTGACGTCGTTGAGGCGCTCGAGGTTCTCCTTCCTGCCCGGGTGCGCCATGAGGGAGCGGTGCCCCAGCGCGCGGGGGCCGAACTCGGCGCGGCCGTCGAACCAGGCGACGACGCCGTCGGCGGCCAGCACGTCGGCGACCTCGCCGGCGAGGTCGTCGGGGGTGGTGAAGTTCAGCCGCGCGGTGGTCAGCCACTGCGCGAGCTCCTCGTCGCTCCAGGAGCGGCCCAGGGCGGCGGAGGTCATGGGGGCCACGAGCTCGCCGGCGTCGGCGGACAGCTGCAGCGCCGCGCCCAGCGCGGTGCCGGAGTCGCCGGCCGCGGGCTGGACGTAGACCTCCTCGAAGGGGGACTCGCGCCAGATCCGGGAGTTGGCCACGCAGTTGAGCGCGGTGCCGCCGGCCATCGCCAGCACCTTGTCGCCGGTCCGCCCGTGCAGCCAGGTGGCGACCTCGACGAGGGTGCGCTCCAGGACCTCCTGGACGCTGGCGGCCAGGTCGGCCTGGCCGCTGTCCTGGCGGGGGTCCCACTGCTCGCCGTCGGCCAGCGGCGGCGCCCAGCGGGAGAAGTCCGGGACCTTGGCCACGAAGCCGCCGTCGCCGGTGGCGTGGACGAACTCGGCGATCTCGTCGGCGAAGCGGGGCTTGCCGTAGGAGGCCAGCGCCATGACCTTGTACTCGTCGGAGGAGTGCATGAAGCCCAGGTGGCGGGTGAGGTCCTCGTAGACGAAGCCCAGCGACTGCGGCAGGCCCGTCTCGTGCAGCACCTCCAGCCGCCCGCCGCGGTAGCGGCCGGCCAGGGAGGAGATGCGCTCGCCGCGGCCGTCGACGGTCAGGACGCTGCAGCCGCCCTCGCGGGCGGCCTCGGGGGAGGCCAGCGCGGCGGAGGCGGCGTGGGCGACGTGGTGGGGGACGAAGCGCACCTTGGCCGGGTCCAGCCCGGGCAGCGCGGTGGCGATGGCCTCGGGGGCGCGCTCGGCGTAGCGGGTGCGGATGGCGTCGTCGGGGTCGCCGAGGTCCAGCTCGGAGCTGGGCAGCACCAGGCGCGGGTCGTAGGAGTAGCCCACGAGGTCCAGGTCGGCGGCGGTGATGCCCGCCGCGGCCAGCGCGTGCTTGACCGCGAGGTCGGGCAGCTCCCACGTGGCGTAGGGCACGGGGCGCTTGCCGTGCTTGCGCCGGCTGAAGCGCTCCTCCTCCGCCGCGAACACGATCTCGCCGTCCACGACGAGCGCTGCCGCGGTGTCGTGGAAGACCGCGTTGATCCCCAGGATGCGCATACCCGCTGCGACCTCTCTGCCGGTGTGACCGCCCGCGTCGCGAGCGCTTCGCCGCGGGGTCGGCACGCACCGGCTGGACAGGCGATGATCCCCGTCCCCGCGGGGACACACGGTGCCAGACGCCGACGACACCTGCCCGTCGGGACCCCCTCGACGCGCCGGTGCGGGGCCGGGACGCCGACCGCCCGGCACCCCTGGAGGGGTGCCGGGCGGGTGCGGGTGGTGCAGCGCTCAAGCGCTCACCGGCCGGGTGGTCACTTGGGCGGGGTGACGTCCCCGCGCCAGGCGCCGGTCTCGGTGCCGCGCGACTCGATGAACTCCTTGAAGCGCTTGAGGTCGGCCTTGATCTGGCGGTCGTCGGCGCCGATGGCGGCGCCGGCCTTCTCGACCAGGCTCTCGGCCTCCCAGTCCATCTGGACGGTGACCTTGGTCTCGTTGTCGCCGAGGCGGTGGAAGGTGACGACGCCGGCGTGGTCCTTGCCGTCGACGCTCTTCCAGGCGACGCGCTCGTCGGGGTGCTGCTCGGTGATCTCCGCGTCGAACTCGCGCTCCACGCCGGCGATCTTGGTCTTCCAGTGGGTGTGGGTGGCGTCGGTCTGGGTGATCGACTCGACCCCGCTCATGAAGTGCGGGAACGACTCGAACTGCGTCCACTGGTTGTACGCGGTGTGGACCGGGACCGAGACGTCGATGCTCTCCGTCACGCTGCTCATGGGTGCTCCTCCCGCGGCGCGGGGTACCGCGTCGCATCTTGTTCGAGATCGGCTTCCTCGGGGTGCGCCCGTCCCCGGGCGCTTGATCCCAGACTGCACGCGGTCGGCCGGGCCTGCATCCCGACGCCGGTCCGCCGAGGTGACCGGTTGGTGAAGACCGGGTGCACCGGGCCGCTCGCCCCTGCGGCGGGTCAGTCCTTCAGCGGGTCGTGGCCCCAGTTCATCAGCGAGTAGCGCCACCGGGTGTCCGTGACGTCGCCGGAGGGCCGCTGCGCGGAGTGCCGGGCGACGTAGCCGGCGACCTTGCGCATGTGCTCGCGGTCCTCCTCGGTGCGCTCGCCCTTCCTCGTGCGCAGGATCTCCACGATGCGCCGGCCGGAGTGGTGGCCCACCGACTCCTCCCCGCCGTCCTCGCTGACGCCCACGGACCGCGACTGCTCGCCGTCCAGCCAGTCCTCCAGCTCCTTCGGCGTCATGTTGACCGCGGCGGAGAAGCGCTGCTCGACGTCCTGCTCCTCGTCCTGCTCGTGCTTGGCCATGCCTCCAGCGTGGGTGCTCAGAACGCGTAGCGCACGTGCAGGTACGGAGCGCGCTCGGCGATGAGGTCGAGCAGCTCGCGCACGTAGCGGCCCTTGTCGCCGGCGCGGTAGCGCACGTTGGTCCCGCCGCCCTCGGAGCGCTTGGCCTCCTGCATCGCCGGCCGCCACAGCAGGTCCTCGGCCCGGGGGTGCCAGCCGAGGTTGACCTCGTGCAGGCGCTCGTTGTGGGTCAGGAAGATCACCTCGGCCTGCAGCTGCCGCTTGGTCGCCTCGCCCGTCGCCGCCCCGAGGGAGTCCAGCAGCTCCGCCCACAGCGGCAGCCAGCCCTCGTGCACGACGACGGGGGAGAGGTTGAGGTGGACCTCGTACCCGGCGGCGACGAAGTCGTCGAGGGCGGCCAGCCGCTCGCGCACCGGGCTGGTGCGCACGTCCAGCACCTTCGCCACCCGCTCGGGCATGAGCGAGAACCTGACGCGGGTGCGCCCCTGCGGGTCCAGCTGGAGCAGGCGGCGGTTGACGTGCTTGGTGGCGAAGGACGCCTTGGCCGTGGGCAGGCCCCGGAACAGCGCGACGAGGTCGTCGACGTTGTCGGAGACCTCCGCGTCGACCGAGCAGTCGCTGTTCTCGCCGATGTCGTAGACCCAGCTGGCCGGGTCGCACTGGTTCGGCTCGGCCTTGACGCCCTGCCGGCGCACGTGCCGCTCGAGGTAGCCGGTGATCTGCTCGATGTTGGCGAAGACCGTGACGGGGTTGCTGTAGCCCTTGCGCCGGGGCACGTAGCAGTAGGCGCAGGCCATCGCGCAGCCGTTGGCCGTCGAGGGGGCGATGAAGTCGGCGGAGCGGCCGTTGGGGCGCGCGGCCAGCGACTTCTTGACCCCCAGCACCAGCGCCTCGCGCTTGATGCGCACCCAGCGGTCGACGTTCGCCTCGTCGCCGTGCAGCTCGGGGACGTTCCAGTGGCTGGCGACCTCCACGCGCGTCGCGCCGGGCCAGCGCTCGAGGACCTGCCGGCCGCGCGGCAGCTCGGCCGCCTCGGCCTCGTAGTAGATGCGCGTGACGTCGAGCAGCGGGCGGGGCGGCTGGGACGGCTGGGACGACGGCTGGGACGAGGGCTGGGACGACTGCTGCGGCACGGCCCCATCGTGCCCGCCGCCTCCGACACGCGACCCCCCCGAGGAGCGCGCGCCGGCCCGCCGGGGACGGCGCCGAGATCGACGGGCGGCCGCGCGGGGAGCTGCCTACGGTGGAGCGGTGAGCGACCAGTACACCTTCGCCGACCCCGTCACGCGCTACCACCGGGGTGGTTTCGAGGCCCAGCCGCAGGAGGGCCCGGGCCTGGCCGCCGAGCTGGGGCCGAAGCCGGACCACGGGGAGTCCACCTACCGCGGCACCGGCCGCCTCGCCGGCCGCCGGGCGCTGGTCACCGGCGCCGACTCCGGCATCGGCCGCGCCGCCACGATCGCCTTCGCCCGCGAGGGCGCCGACGTGGTCCTCAACTACCTGCCCGAGGAGCAGCGCGACGCCGAGGAGGTCGCCCGGCTCGTGGAGGAGGCCGGGCGCAGGGCCGTCCTCGCGCCGGGCGACCTGACCGACGAGGAGTTCGCCCGCGGCCTGGTGCGCACCACCGTCGACGAGCTCGGCGGCATCGACCTCATCGCCAACGTCGCCGGCAAGCAGCAGCACGTCGAGGAGATCGCCGACCTCACCTCGCAGCAGTTCGAGGAGACGCTGCGCACGAACCTCAACGCGCTGTTCTGGATCGTCCAGGAGGCGGTGCCGCACCTGCCGCCGGGTTCCACGATCGTCAACACCTCCTCGGTGCAGGGCTACCAGCCCTCCCCGAACCTCGTCGACTACGCGACGACGAAGTCGGGGATCATCGCGATGTCGCAGGCCCTCGCCCAGCAGCTGGCCCCCAAGGGGATCCGCGTCAACGTCGTGGCGCCCGGGCCGGTGTGGACGCCGCTGCAGGTGGCCGGCGGCCAGCCGGACGAGGCGATGGCGGAGTTCGGCACCTCCACGCCGCTGGGCCGCGCGGGGCAGCCGGCGGAACTCGCCCCGGCGTACGTCTTCCTCGCCTCGCCGGAGTCCAGCTACGTCGTCGGTGCGGTCCTCAGCGTCAACGGCGGCATGCCCACCCCCTGAGCGGGGTACGAGGAACCCGTGAGCGACACCGTGATCGACGACCTGCTGCGCACCGCCCGGGAGGCGTTCGGCTTCGAGTCCCTGCGCCCGGGGCAGGAGGAGGCCATGCGGGCCGTCGTCGCCGGCCGCGACGTGCTGGCCGTCATGCCGACGGGTTCGGGCAAGTCGGCCGTCTACCAGGTGCCCGCGCTGCTGCTGGACGGCCCGGTCGTCGTCGTCTCCCCGCTCATCGCCCTGCAGCGCGACCAGGTCGACGGCATCCGCGAGGACGCCCGCCGCGGCGGGGCCGTCATGCTGAACTCCTCGATGTCCGCCGCCGCCTGGCGGCGGGCGCGCGAGCAGCTGCGCGCGCAGGAGGTGAAGTTCGTCTTCCTCGCCCCCGAGCAGCTGGCCCGCGACGAGGTCGTCGAGGAGATCGCCGCGCTGGGCCCGCGCGCGCTCGTCGTCGACGAGGCGCACTGCGTGTCCTCGTGGGGGCACGACTTCCGCCCGCAGTACCTGCGGCTGGGCAGCGCCCGCGAGAAGCTCGGTCACCCGCAGGTCGTCGCGCTCACCGCGACCGCCAGCCCCCAGGTGCGCCAGGAGGTCCTCGACCAGCTGCGCCTGGACGACCCGCTCGTCCTCGTCGAGGGCTTCGACCGCCCGGAGATCGAGCTGCGCGTGGTGCGCTGCACCGACGCGCGCTCGCAGCGCCAGGGCGTGCTGGAGACCGCCGCCGGCACCGCGGGCGCGGCGATCGTGTACGTGGCCACCCGCCGCGACGCCGAGGAGGTCGCCGAGCAGCTGCGCGCGGCCGGGCGGGCCGCGGACCACTACCACGCCGGCCGCAGGCGTGCCGACCGCGACCGCGTCCAGCACGAGTTCCTCGACGGCACCCTGGACGTCGTCGCGGCCACCACCGCGTTCGGCATGGGCATCGACAAGCCCGACGTGCGCGCCGTCGTGCACGCCAGCGTCCCCGACTCCCCGGACAGCTACTACCAGGAGATCGGCCGCGCGGCCCGCGACGGGGAACCCGCGGTGGCGACGATGTTCTACCGCCCCGAGGACCTGGGGCTGCGGACGTTCTTCAGCGCCGGGGTCGCCAAGGAGGAACCGCTGCGCGAGACCGCGGCCGCGGTCCGCGCCCACGACGAGCCCGTCGACCCGGCGCAGCTGCGCCGCGAGCTCGACGTCACCTCCAGCCGGCTGGCCGGGGCGGTGAACCTGCTCGAGGAGGTCGGTGCGCTCGCCGAGGACGAGCAGGGACGGCTGCTGCAGCCCGAGGGCGCCCCGCCGCCCGCGCGCGCGGCCGAGGCGGCCGTGGAGGTCTCCGAGCAGCAGCGCACCGTGGAGCGCTCGCGGCTGGAGATGATGCGCGCCTACGCCGAGACGACGGCCTGCCGCCGGCAGTTCCTGCTCGGCTACTTCGGCGAGGAGCTGGAGCAGCCCTGCGGCAACTGCGACACCTGCGGCGCCGGGACCGCCGCCGCCCGCTCGGCGGCGGACGAGCCCTTCCCCGTCGGCTCCACCGTCGTCCACGACGAGTGGGGCGGCGGGCAGGTCATGCACTACGAGGAGGACCGCGTCACGGTGCTCTTCGACGAGGCCGGGTACCGCACGCTGGCGCTGGAGCTCGTCGAGCGCCACGGCCTGCTGCGCCCGCAGGGGCAGGGGCAGGGACAGGGGCAGGGGCGGGAACGGGACGAGCCGGCGGCCTGACCCGGGTGCCGCGCGGGGACCTTGCGGTGCCCGGGGGCCGGTGCCACGATCGGTCTCCCGCAGGACACCGTCGAGGAGGCCGGGATGTCCCAGGAGCACGACACGCGCAGCGCCGTCCTCGACCGCTTCCCCAGCAAGCACCTGCCGCCCCCGCAGCTGCGCGACCTGCCGCCCGCGCCCTCGCGGCTGCTGCCGGTCCTGGGGCCGGGGGTGGTCGCCGCCGGGGTGGGACTGGCCAGCGGCGAGTTCATCCTCTACCCCTACATCGCCTCCCAGGTGGGCCTGGTGTTCGTCTGGGCCGCCCTGGTCGGCCTGGTGACGCAGTTCTTCATCAACATGGAGATCGAGCGGTACACCCTCGCCACCGGTGAGACGGTGCTCACCGGTTTCAGCCGGTTCTGGCGGCACTGGGGCCTGGTGTTCGCGGGCATGGCGTTCCTGGCGAACCTGTGGCCGGGGTGGGTCACCAGTTCGGCGACGCTGCTCACCTACCTGGTCGGCGGCACCCCCACGCCGATCGCCATCGGCATGCTGCTGGCCATCGGGGTGGTCCTCACGCTGGCGCCGGTGGTCTACACGGCGCTGGAGCGCATCGAGACCTTCAAGGTCGTCGCGGTCCTGCTCCTCGTCGTCGTGGGCGCCACCTTCGCCATCGACGCGGCCGCGTGGGGCGACGTCCCCGACGTCGTCACGCAGGCCTCGGTGCCCTCGGAGCAGCTCGGCTTCGCCCTGCTCATGGGGGCGCTGGCCTTCGCCGGCGCCGGCGGCGGGCAGAACCTCTGCCAGAGCAACTGGATCCGCGACAAGGGCTTCGGCATGGGCGCCTACGTGCCGCGGATCGTCAGCCCGCTCACCGGCAAGCCGGAGGCCGCCCCCACCACCGGGTACGCCTTCGAGCCCACCGAGGACAACCTCGCCCGCTGGCGGCGCTGGTGGCGCCTGGCGAACACCGAGCAGCTGGTGACGTTCGTGGCGATCACCTTCGTCACCATCCTGTTCACCTCCCTGCTGGCCTACGCCACGGTGTTCGGGCGCCCCGGCCTGGCCAGCGACATCTCCTTCGTCCGCACCGAGGGGGAGGTGCTCGCCGAGGCGGTCGGCGGCTGGTTCGGCACCCTGTTCTGGGTCGTCGGGGTGGTCTCGCTGTTCGCCGCGGCGACGGGCATCGTGGACTACACCAGCCGCCTGGGCGCGGACGTGCTGCGCGTCGGCTACCTGAAGCGGACCTCCGAGAGCAAGGTCTACGCCGCGCTGGTGTGGGGGCTGGTCCTCTTCGGCTGCGTCGTGCTGCTGGTCGGCCTGGACCAGCCGCTGGTGCTGCTCGTCATCTCCGCGGTCGTGGGCGGGTTCATGATGTTCATCTACTCGGGTCTGCTGCTGCTGCTCAACCGCCGGGTCCTGCCCGCGCAGCTGCGGCCGAGGGCGGTGCGCGTCGCCGTGCTGGTGTGGGCGGTGCTGCTGTTCGGCACCCTGTCCGTGCTGACCTTCCAGGAGCAGATCGGCGAGCTGCTGTCCTGACCACCCGCGGGTGGCTGCGGCCGCCGGTGGCGGACGCCCTAGCCTGCGGGACGTGTCCGCGGTGAGGGTCCTGGTGATCGGCTGGTCCAGCGTGCTGCACGGGGAGGCCACCGCGGGTGACGTCCTGTCCACCGAGGCGGTCGTCGAGCGGCTGCGGCGCGGTGGCCACGAGGTCGACCTCGCGTGGAGCCCGGCCGTGCACCTGGCCTACGGCCCGCGCGGCGGCCTGCGCTACGACGACGTCGACCCCGCCGCCTACGGGCACGTCGTGTGGGTGTGCGGCCCCCTCACCGGCGACCCCGTCCGCGAGGTCCACGAGCGCTTCGCCGGCGCGCGGCGCACGGCCGTCGGGGTCTCGGTGCTGGACCCGGACGACCCGGCCGTCACCGGCTTCGACCTCGTCGTGCCCCGCGACGGCCCCGTCGGGCAGCCGCGGCGCGACCTGGCCGCCCGCCCCGCGGTCGACGGCGTCGACGTCGTGGGCGTCTTCCTCACCCACGGGCAGGGCGAGTACGGAACCCGCCGCCGCCACGAGCAGGTCAGCGCGGCGCTCACCGGCTGGCTCGGGGCCCTCGACGTCGCCCGCCTGGAGCTGGACACCCGCATCGACCCGCGCGACTGGCGGATGCCCGCGACCGCCGAGCAGGTGCTCGCCGTGATCGCCCGCCTCGACGTCGTCGTGACCACCCGCCTGCACGGGCTCGTGCTCGCGCTGCGCTGCGGGGTCCCGGCGCTGGCCGTCGACCCCGTCGCCGGCGGCGGGAAGGTCAGCGCGCAGGCCCGCGCCTGGGGGTGGCCGGCGCTCGTGGGGGCGCAGGAGCTGCTGGCGCAGGGCGCGGTGCTGCTCGACGAGCAGTTCGCCTGGTGCCGCTCCGGCAGCGGGCGCGCCGCGGCGCACCGGGCCCGCGACGAGGCCCCCGGGGTGGGCGAGGAGCAGCTGGCGGCGCTGGAGGCGGCGCTGGGCTGACGGCCGGCGCGGGGCCGGCGGCGGCGCGGGGTCAGCGGGAGCCCGCCTCCACCGGGTCCAGGGTCAGGGTGAACCGGGACCCGCCCCCGGAGGCCGGCGAGTACACCAGGTCGCCGCCGTTGACGTTGGCCAGGGTGCGCGCGATGTAGAGCCCGAGCCCGGTCCCCTTCCGGCTCAGCGCGACCCCGCTGCTGGCGCGGGTGAAGCGGGAGAACAGCTCGGGGACGAACTCCGCGGGGACCCCCTCGCCGGCGTCGACGACGTCGAGGGCCACGAGGTCCCCGCGCCGGCGGGCGACGACCCGCACCGGTGGGCGCCCGTACTTGAACGCGTTGCCCAGCAGGTTGCCCACCACCCGCTCCACGTGCCCGGGGTCGGCGAGCACGCACAGGTCGCCGACCCCGCCGGTGTCCACGTGGGCGGCGTCGGCGCCCAGCCGCTCGACGAGGTCGCCGACCAGCGCGGGCAGGTGCACGCGCCGGCGGTTGGCCTGCGGCGCACCCTGTTCCAGCTGCGCCATCGTGAGGATGTCCTCGAGCAGGTCGTTGGCCCAGTGCCCCGCCCTGCGGACCCGGCCCAGGTGCTCGCGCTTCTCCTCGTCGTCGATCGAGGCCCACTCGTCGAGCACGACCTCGCTGAAGCCGATGACCGTCGACAGCGGCTGCCGCAGGTCGTGGCTGAGGCTGGCGACGAGGTCGTCCTTGACGCGGTTGGCGTGCTCCAGCTCGCGCACGGAGTCGGCCAGCTCCGCGGCCGCGCGCACCTGCTCGGACAGGTCGCGCACGAGCGTCATGGTCGTGGCGCCGCCGCTCCCGCCGGGAGCGGGCAGGGCGAGCGCCACGAGCTCCACCGGCACGCAGCCGCCGTCGGGGCGCAGCAGCGAGGTGACCACCGTGCGCCGCGTCGCGTCACCGCCCCCGCCGAGCTCACCGACCTCGCCGCCCTGCGCGCGGTGCGCCCAGGTGCCGCGCTCGGTGTGGGGGACCAGCAGCAGCGAGGTGGGCAGCGAGGTCAGCTCGGCGCGGCTGCGCCCGGCCAGCCGCGCGAACGCCTCGTTGACGTAGCTGGTGCGCTCGCCCTGCTCGACGAGCACCCCCTCGCCGAGGTCGCTGAGGGCGTCGAGCAGGCTGGCCTGCGCGTCGCGCTGCTCGCGCAGGCCCTCCTCGGCCACCACCCGGGCGGTCACGTCGACGAACTGGCCGGCCACGTGCGAG
This sequence comes from Kineococcus aridisoli, assembly GCF_050871885.1. Classification (NCBI taxonomy): domain Bacteria; kingdom Bacillati; phylum Actinomycetota; class Actinomycetes; order Kineosporiales; family Kineosporiaceae; genus Kineococcus; species Kineococcus aridisoli. Next base: position 28,017 of record NZ_JBJLSF010000022.1, read on the forward strand.
GGGTCCCCGCGCTCGTCGCGCACGAGGACGCTGGAGACCTGCGCGTGCACGACGTGCCCGTCGCGGTGCAGGTGGCGCACCTGCCCGCCGGCACCGGCGACGGCTCCGGCGACGGCTGCGGCGGCGTCACCGGGGCGCTCGCCGGTGCGGTCCTCGGGGTGCACGTGCCGGTGCCAGGGGGTGCCCAGCAGCTCCTCGGGCCGGTACCCCAGCACCGCGGCCGCGGCGGCGTTCACCCGCAGCACGCTGCCGTCCAGCCCCAGGTGCACGTTGCCGACCAGCGAGGCGTCGAAGGCGTCCTGCAGCTGGCGCTCCTGCTGCTCGGCCTCGACCACGGCGCCGCGCAGGTCGTCCAGCAGCAGCTGGCGCTCGTCGCGGCCCAGGGCCAGCGCCAGGCCGACGACGGCGACGAGGACGACGTAGACCTGCACGACGAGGGCGCGCACGGCGTCGTCGGCGATGGAGGCGAAGGGGCCCGTCCCGGCGAGCGTGAGCACGACGGCCGTCGCGCCGACGAGCAGGTCGTGCACGACGACGATCGTCGTGTCGAAGCGCAGCGCCACCCACAGCGTCAGCGCCAGCAGCGGGAAGGCGACCGGCAGCCCGTCGAGGAGCTCGAAGACCAGCAGGTAGCCGAGCGCGGAGGTCGCCAGCGCACCGGCCAGCTCGACGGCCCGCCGGCCGCGGGGCGCGGTGAACGTCAGCGCCGCCGGGCCGGCGCCCCGGCGCGCGGCGACCAGGTAGCCCACGCGCAGGCCCACGGTGCACAGCAGCAGGACGCCGGCGGTGTTGCGGGTCATCCACACCGCGGCGGTCAGCCACGACCACTGGCCGGTCAGCAGCCACACGGCCACCGGGCCGAAGCAGGCCCCCGCGGCGGTGCCGGCGAGCGCCGCGGTCAGCAGCCGCAGCAGCTGGCGCATCCCGGTCAGCGGCTGCGAACCCCCGGCGCCCCACGCGCCGGGGCACCAGCGGGCCAGCAGCGCGCCGAAGACCTCCACCTGGACAACGTTGGCGGCCACGGAGCAGGCGGCGAGCAGCGGCGGGGCGCCGGTGGCGACCTCGAGGGCGAGGGTGGCGGCGCCGAGGACGGCCAGGTCCAGCCGGTGCGTGCCGGCACCGCGCTGGACGGCGAACCACAGGGCCGCCACCCCCGCGGCGGGCCAGACGAGGCTGAGGCTGCTGCCGTCCACGGCGGTGGAGCGGCCCACGAGGACGGCCAGGCAGAACGCCAGCGCGAACGCCGCGCTGCGGCCCAGGGCCGCGCGGGTCGGTCTGCGGGTCGGTCTGCGGGTCGGTCTGCGGGTCGGTCTGGGGGTCGGCGCGCGTCGCGCGGAACCGGCCACGGGCACCTCCCGGGTCGGGTCGGACGGTGGGTCGGACGAACGGGTCGGACGAACGGGTCGTCCCCGTTCCATCGGCCGTTGGGGGCGGGTGCTGCAGCCGGACGGGTGGAACCGCGCGGGCCGGCGGTTCGTCTCCTCCACATCGGCCGTCTAAGACGGTTGACTGAGATCTCGACCGACCACCCGGGCGAGCCCGGGTCGCCGTCGGCCCGGGCACCACCACGACAGGCTGGAGACCAGCGTGAGCACCGAGCAGGACCCCACCCCCACCGCGACCCGCGAGTGGCGGGAGCGCATCGTCGAGGGCCGCTTCGCCGGCCGGACCGTGGTCGTCACCGGCGCCGGTTCCGGCATCGGCCGGGCCACCGCCTCCCGCGCGGTGCGCGAGGGCGCCCACGTGGTCGGCGTCGACGTCGCCGCCGAGCGCCTGGACGGGCTCGCGGACGAGCTCGCCGGCGCGGGCGGTGGTGGGCGGCTGACGCCGGTGGGCGCCGACATCACCGACGACGCCTCGATCGCCTCGGTCCTGGAGGCGGCCGGCGGGCGGGTGGACGCGCTGGCCAACATCGCCGGGGTCATGGACGACATGTCGGCGCTGCACGAGATGTCCGACGCGGTCTGGCGGCGGGTGTTCGCGGTCAACGTGGACGGCACGATGAAGCTGCTGCGCGCGGTGCTGCCGGGGATGCTGGAGCGCGGTGCGGGCTCGGTCGTCAACACCGCCTCCGAGGCGGCGCTGCGCGGTTCGGCCGCGGGAGCGGCGTACACCGCCTCCAAGCACGCGGTGGTGGGCCTGACCAGGAGCGCGGCGTTCGCCTACGGCCCCAGCGGGATCCGGGTCAACGCGGTGGCGCCGGGGCCGACGGTCACGGGCATCGAGGTGAAGGTCACCACGCAGTTCGGCCCGGCCCGCCTGGGCAGCGCGCGGGGGATCATGCCGGCGGCGGTGCCGGCGCAGGTGCTGGCCTCCTCGATCACGTGGCTGCTCAGCGACGACGCCTCCAACGTCAACGGGGTCGTGCTGGCCTCCGACGGCGGCTGGTCCGCCGCCTGAGGGCCGCTGCGCGGCGACCGCCCGGCGGACCCCGCCGCCGGGCGGTCGCCTGCACTACCGTCGCACCGCGCCGCGGGTGTGCCGCGGGCGCGCCCGGCCGGGGAGGAGCTGCTGTGGTCGCGCACCGGGGTCCGGCCGAAGTGGCCGACGGCGTGTTCTTCACCCGCCCGCCCGCCCTGCCGCGCGGCCGGCACGACCTGCCGCCGCAGCAGGTGGCGGCGGCGCAGCGCGAGCGCATGATGATCGCCGCCACGGAGCTGATGGCCGGCGGCGGCTACCGCGGCGTCGGCGTGCGGGAGGTCTGCGCCCGCGCCTCGGTCTCGCGCGCGGCCTTCTACGAGTGCTTCGGCGACAAGGACGCCTGCGTGCACGCCGCCTACGACCGCTTCATCGCCGTCCTGGTGCGGGCGCTGGGCGCCGGCACCCCCGAGGGCAAGGGCTGGGACGAGTACGTCGTGGGCCTCGCGCAGGTCTACCTGGGGCTCGTGCGGCGCGACCCGGTGACCGCGCGCGCCTTCCTCGTGGAGATGGACGCCCTCGGCCGCGGCGCGCGCGACCGGCGGCGGGAGGCGGTCCGGCGCCTGGCGCTGCTGCTGCGCGACAAGCACGCGCAGTGGGCCGCCGCCGGCGGCGCCCCGCTGCCGCTGAGCGCCTACGCGGGGGTGGTGTACGCCATGCGCCAGCTCGTGGCGGACGCGCTGGACGAGGGGGGCCGGGACCTGCCCGACCTGCTGCCGGAGCTGGCCGGCTGGCTGCCCCGGCTGGTGGGCGGGGTGCCGCAGGAGACCCCCGGCCGGTCGCTTGACGGGGAGGAGGTCCCGCCGCACCATCGGCGTAACGATCGTTACGTCGACACCGGTGTCGGCGACGGGGACTGAGGAGCAGACGATGGAGCCTGCCGACGTGTCGACGACCCCCGCGGCGGGTGCCCCGGCGCCCGCGACCGCGCAACCTGCTGCAGCGCAACCGGATGCGGCGCAGCCTGCTGCGGCGCAGCCCGCGGCGCCCCTGCTCGTCGCGAGCCGTCCGGCGCAGGTGCCGCCCGCGCACGAGGGGAACCTCACCGACTGCCTGCTGGAGTGGGCGCGCGAGGACCCGGCCGGGGCCTGCCTGGCGCGCCGGGGCCCCGACGGCTCCTGGAGCGACGTGCCGGCCGCCGAGGTCCTGGCCCAGGTGCGGGCGGTGGCCAAGGGCCTGCTCGCCGCCGGCGTCCGGCCCGGCGACCGCGTCGGGCTGCGCTCGCGCACCCGCTGGGAGTGGACCGTGCTCGACCTGGCGTGCTGGTTCGCCGGTGCCGTCAGCGTCCCGGTGTACGAGACGTCCTCCCCCGAGCAGGTGGCCTGGGTGCTCTCCGACTCCGGCGCCGTGGCCTGCGTCGTGGAGACCGGCGAGCACGCCGCCGAGCTCGCCGCGCTGCGCCCGCAGCTGCCGTCCCTGCGGCACACCTGGGTGATCGACGGCGAGGGCGACGGCGACGGCTCCGGTGCCCTGGCGCAGCTCGCGGCCGCCGGGCGGGAGGTCGCCGACGAGGACCTCGAACGGGCCCGCGCGAGCTCCGGCCCGGCGACGGTCGCGACGATCGTCTACACCTCCGGCTCCACCGGCCGGCCCAAGGGCTGCGTGCTCACCCACGGCAACTTCCTGGACCTGGTGCGCAACGCCCACGCCGTCATGCCCGCCATGCTCGACGCCCCCGGCGCCTGCACGCTGCTGTTCATCCCGCTGGCGCACGTGCTGGCCCGCTTCGTCGAGGTGCTGTGCCTGAGCGCCCGCGTCCGGATGGGCCACGCCCCCGACACGCGGACCCTCGTGGAAGACCTGCAGGGCTTCCGGCCGACGTTCGTGCTCGCCGTGCCGCGCGTCTTCCAGAAGGTCCACACCGCCGCCCAGCAGAAGGCCGCCGCCGGCGGTGGCGCGCGGGCCGCCCTCTTCGCGCAGGCCGAGGCCACCGCCGTCGCCTGGTCGCGGGCGCTGGACGCCCCCGGCGGCCCGGGGCGGCTGCTCGCCCTGCGCCACCGCCTGTTCGACCACCTCGTCTACGCCAAGGTGCGCGAGCGGATGGGTGGGCGCCTGACGCAGGCCGTCTCCGGCGGCGCCTCGCTGGGGGAGTACCTGGGGCACTTCTTCCGCGGGGCGGGCATCACCGTCTTCGAGGGCTGGGGGCTCACCGAGACCGCCGCACCGGCGACGGTGAACCGGCCCGGCAGCCAGCGCATCGGCACCGTCGGCGTCCCGCTGCCCGGCACCGACGTCGCCGTGGCCGAGGACGGCGAGGTCCTGTGCCGGGGCATCGGCGTCTTCCGCGAGTACCTGGGCCAGCCGGAGGCGACGGCGGCCGCGTTCCGCGACGGCTGGTTCCGCACCGGCGACCTGGGCACCCTCGACGCGGACGGCTACCTGACGATCACCGGGCGGGCCAAGGAGATCATCGTCACCTCCGCCGGCAAGAACGTCGCCCCGGCCCCGCTGGAGGACCGGCTGCGCGCCCACCCGCTGATCTCCCAGTGCCTCGTCGTCGGCGACGACCGCCCGTTCATCGGCTGCCTGGTCACCCTCGACGAGCAGGCCCTGGCCACCTGGGCCCGCTCCCACGGCCGGCCGCAGCCGACGCTCGAGGCCGCGCGCCGGGACCCCGAGGTCCTGGCCGCGCTGCACGGCGCGGTGGAGGAGGCCAACCGCTCGGTCAGCCGCGCGGAGTCGATCCGGGACCTGCGGGTGCTCGGCGAGGACTTCACGATCGAGAACGACTGCCTCACGCCGAGCCTGAAGGTCCGGCGCGGCGAGGCGCTGCGCCGCTTCGCCGCCGACGTGGACGCGCTGTACGCCTGAGCGGTGGCCGCCCCCGCCGCCGCGGGATAGCGTCCCGCTCCTGCGCCGCCGCACCCGGCGGCGGCGAGGGGGGCGCACCGGATGGACGGCGGGCACGCGGGGCGGCGCACCGCGCGGCGGGGACTGGTGGCCGCGGTGGCCTCGACGGGGGCCGCCCTCGCGGTCGCGGGCGCGGGAGCGGTGCACCACCGCATCGGCCCGGTGACCGCCCGCCTGTCGCTCGCGCTCGCCCCCGGCGGCGGCACCCGCCTCGCGCTGCCCCCCGCGGGGCGGCTGGCGGCGGACACCCACGCCGGGCCCCTGGGGCTGCGGGTGGGCGTGGAGGAGGTCGACCTGCCCGCCGCCCGCCGGCTGCTCGGCGCCCTCGGCGGTGCGCGGGCCGCCCCGCGGGAGGAGCTGACCAAGGAGCTGGCGGCCGATGCGCGGACCGCGCTGGGCGCCCTGGCGCTGCGCTCGTCGGCGGCGGCGCTCGCCGGGGGCGCGGCCGCCTGCGCGCTGGTGTTCCGCAACCCGCGGGCGGTGGGGCTGGGGGCCGCCGTGGTCGCCACCGGCCTGGGCGCCGCGGGCGCCACCGCCGCGGCCACCGCCCGCCCGCGGGCGCTGACCCGGCCCACCCTCACCGGGCCGCTGTCGCGGGTGCCGGCCCTGGCGGCCGCCGCGCGCAACGCCCGCGCCGACTTCACCGCCTACAGCGCGCGGCTGGCCCAGCTGACCTCGGGCGTCACCCGGCTGGCCGCGCGGCTGCAGGAGCTGCCGGAGGGGATCGGCGAGGACACCACCCGCGTGCTGTGGATCTCCGACGTCCACGACAACCCGCAGGCGCACGAGCTGGTGCGGGTGCTGGTCGAGGAGCTGCGGGTGCACGCGGTCGTGGACACCGGGGACTCCACCGACCTGGGCACGCAGGTGGAGAACCGGCAGCTGGCGGGCATCGCGCGGCTGCCCGTCCCGTACCTGTGGGTGCGCGGCAACCACGACTCCGCGGCGACGCAGCAGTTCCTGGCCGCGCTGCCGAACGTGCGGGTCCTGGACGACTGCGCCGTCGTCGAGGTCGCCGGCCTGCGCTTCGCCGGGACCGGCGACCCCCGCTTCACCCCCGTCAAGCGGTTGCAGGAGGCGCCGGGCGCGGCCGCGCGCGAACTGGCGCAGGCGGGGCGGGCGCTGGCCGCGGCGATCCGGGAGCACCCCGCACCCGTCGACGTCGCCCTCGTGCACGAACCGGCGATGGCCGGCCCGCTGCACGGGCACGTCCCGCTGGTCCTGGACGGCCACGTCCACGAGCGCCGGCACCGCACCCGCGCCGGCACCCTGGAGCTGACGCAGGGCTCCTCCGGCGGGGCGGGGCTGCGCGCGCTGGACGGCGGGGACGCCCTGCCCCTGGAGCTGTCGGTGCTGCACTTCGACCCCGCCACCAGGGCGCTGGTGGCGGTGGACGAGATCACCGTCGCCGGTGTCGGCGCGCAGCGGGTGGGCGTCGAGCGGCGCCCGGTCTCGGCGTACGCGCAACCCCGCGCCGCCCGGTGAGCCGCGCCGCCGCGGCTGCGGGGCATGGATCCGGCCGCCCCGGGTAGGTCAGGGGCGACACGTCACCCGCTCGAGGAGGAAACCCGTGGCCGAGGAACAGCGACTGGTCGCCGACCTGGTGGTCGAGCGGTTGCGGGCGTGGGGCGTGCAGCGGGTGTTCGGGCACTCCGGCGACGGCGTCAACACGGTGCTGGGGGCGCTGCGGCGCCAGGGCGGGGGGCCGGGGTTCGTGCAGGCCCGGCACGAGGAGAACGCCGCCCTCATGGCCGTCGGGCACGCCAAGTACACCGGTGAGGTGGGGGTGGTCCTGTCCACCCAGGGACCCGGGGCCATCCACCTGCTCAACGGCCTCTACGACGCGAAGCTGGACAACGTGCCGGTGGTCGCCGTGGTCGGCCAGCAGGAGCGCAGCGTCCTCGGCTCGAACTACCAGCAGGGCGTCGACCTGCAGACGCTGTTCGCCGACGCGACGCAGTACGTGCAGACGGTCCTGACGGCCGAGCACGCGCCGATGGTCCTCGACCGCGCGTTCCGCAGCGCGCTGGCCACCCGCCAGCCGTGCGCGGTCGTCCTCCCGCACGACGTGCAGCAGCTGCCCGCCCCGGACCCGCTGCCGCAGGAGCACGGGGTGGTCGTCAGCGTCCCCGAGTGGCGCCGGCCGCGGGTGCTGCCCCGCGAGGAGGACCTGCGGCAGGCCGCGGCGGTCCTCAACGCCGGCCGCAGACCGGCCCTGCTGGTCGGGCAGGGCGCCCGGCGCGCCGGCGCGCAGGTGCAGGCCGTCGCCGACCGGCTCGGCGCCGGCGTCACCACCAGCCTGCTCGGCAAGCCCTGGGTCGACGAGCGGCTGCCCACCAGCGCCGGCGTCATGGGCCACCTGGGCACCAGCGCCAGCGCGGTCGTGCTCGGCGAGTGCGACACGCTGCTCATCGTCGGCAGCAACGACCCGTGGACGGAGTTCTACCCCGCGCCGGGGCAGGCGCGCGCCGTCCAGGTCGACCTCGACACGCGCAACCTCGGCAACCGCTACCCGGTCGAGGTCGGGTTGCCCGGTGACGCCGCCGAGACGCTCGAGGCCCTGCTGCCGCTGCTGGACCCGCCGGCGGACCAGGGGTGGCGCACCCGGGTCGTCGACGCGGTCGAGCGCTGGCACGTGCTGGCCGAGCAGCGGGCGGCGCTGCCCGCGGAACCCCTCAACCCCGAGCTGGTGGTCCGCGAGCTCAGCCGCCGGTTGCCGGCCGACGCCCAGGTCAGCGTCGACGTCGGGTCCTCGACCTACTGGTACGCGCGCCACCTCATCCTGCCGCCGGGGGTGCAGGCCCACCTGTCCTCCACCCTGGCGAGCATGGGCTCCGCCCTGCCGTACGGGATCGCGGCCAAGCTGGCCGAACCGGGACGGCCGCTGGTCGCGCTCGCCGGTGACGGGGCGATGCAGATGAACGGCGTCGCCGAGCTCATCACCGTCGCCGGGCTGTGGCGCGAGTGGGCCGACCCGCGGTTCGTCGTCTGCGTCCTGCACAACCGTGACCTGGCCGAGGTGACCTGGGAGCAGCGCGAGATGGAGGGCGATCCGCGGTTCGGCGCCAGCCAGCGGCTGCCCGACTTCCCCTACGCCCGCTACGCGGAACTGCTGGGGCTGCGCGGCGTGCGGGTGGACGACCCCGCCGACCTCGCGGCCGCCTGGGAGAGCGCCCTGTCCGCGGACCGCCCGGTCGTCCTGGAGGCCGTCGTCGACGCCGAGGTCCCGCTGCTGCCGCCCTTCCCCGCCGGGGAGCAGAAGCTGGAGCAGATGCGGGCCGCGCTGGCCCAGGACGGGCCCGCCGGGCAGCGCGGGCTGCGGCTGCTGGAGGAGCAGGCGCGCCAGGAGCGGGAACTGCGCCGACCTCCCGGGTGACCCGCGGGGTGACTCGCGGGGTGACCCGCCGCACCCGCCCGGGCGGGGTCCGGCAGGATGGGCGCGGGCGCTCACCGCGGAGCGCCGCCGACAGGAGGACAGCGTGAGCGGACCCGTGAGCGAACCCGTGACTGCACCGGTGGCCGAACCCGTGACGGGGTCGTTCCCCTCACCCGCCGACGGGCTGGCCGTCGCCACCTACCGGTGGTCCGACGTGCCGGGCGCACCGCGCGGTGTCGTGCAGATCGCCCACGGCCTGGCCGAGCACGGCCGCCGCTACGGGCGCCTGGCCACCGCCCTCACCGCGGCCGGTCTCGTCGTCGCCGCGAGCGACCACCGCGGGCACGGCGCCTCCACCGGCCCGGGCGTCCCGCTGGGCGGTTTCGGTGCGGCGGGTTTCGCCGGCTTCACCGCCGACATCGCCCGCCACGGGGAACTGCTGCGCGAGGAGTTCGGCGACCTGCCGCTGTTCCTGCTGGCGCACTCGCTGGGGTCGATGGGCGCCCAGAGCGTCCTGCTGAAGCACCCCGGCCTCTACGACGGCGTCGTCCTCAGCGGCTCCACGGCGCTCGACGGGTTCCTCGCGGTCGTGCAGTCGCTGCCCGCCGACCAGCCGGGTCTGGCGGCGTTCAACGCGCCGTTCGAGCACCGCACGGGTTTCGAGTGGCTCAGCCGCGACGAGGCCGAGGTCGACGCCTACGTCGCCGATCCGCTGTGCGGCTTCCCCACCGAGGACGCGATCATGGCCGGGGTGCTGGCGACCGCCGCCGCCACCGCCGACCCCGAGCGCCTGGCCGCGCTGCGTCCCGACCTGCCGGTCCTCGTCGTCAGCGGCACCGAGGACCCCGTCGGCGGCAGCGGCGGGGAACTGCTGGAACGCCTCGTCGAGCGCTACCGGGCGGCCGGGCTGCGCGACGTCACGCTGCGGCTGTGGCCGCAGGCGCGGCACGAGGTGTTCAACGAGACGAACCGGGACGAGGTGACCGACCAGGTCGTCGGCTGGCTGCTGGAGCGGGCCGGCGCCGCCTGAGCGCCCGCCGCGCTCGCTCCCGGCGGGCGCGGCGCGGTTGGTCCGGGCGGGCGCGGCGTGGCAGTCTCTGCGCCGGTGGAACCTCCGCCGCACGTCGCCCGGAGGTCCCCCGCAGTGATCCGCACAGCCCACCGAGCCGCACCCCGGTGCTTCGAGCGCGTGGTGGTCCTCTACAACCCCCGCAGCACCGGTGACGGCCCGGGCAACGCGCACGAGCTGCGCGAGCAGCTCGCCCGGCGGCTGCGCGGCACGGCGGTCGAGCTGGCCGGCACCCGGCACGCCGGGCACGCCGAGGAGCTGGCCGAGCAGGCCGTCACCGAGGACCCGGGCACGCTCGTCGTCTCCGCCAGCGGGGACGGCGGCTACCACGAGGTCGTCAACGGCATCGTGCGCGCCCGCCGGCGGCACCCGGGCGCCGGGGCCTGCGCGGTGCTGGCCTCCGGCAACGCCAACGACCACGCCCGCGCCGTGCAGGACCGTCCCCTGGTCGACGCCATCGTCGCGGGGAGGGTGTCGAGGATGGACCTGCTGGAGGTGCTGGTCGACGGGCGGGAACCGCGCTACGCGCACTCCTACGTCGGGGTCGGCATCACACCCGTCGTGGCCGCCGAGCTCAACCGGCACGACCTGGACGCGCTGACGGAGGGCCTGCTGGCGGTGCGCGCGTTCTGGCGGCACCGGCCGCTGACCATCACCCACGACGGCCACCGCCTCGAGCTCGACAGCCTGGTGTTCGCCAACATCGACCGGATGGCCAAGTACGCGACCCTCTCCCGGGTCTCCTCGCCGACCGACGGCGCGTGCGAGGTGCTGCTCATCCCGCACCGCGGCAGGCTCGAACTGCTGGCCAGCCTGCTGCGGGTCGTGCGCGGCCGGCACGAGGTCACCTCCTCCAGCGAGCCGTACTCCTTCGGAACCACGGGCCCGACACCGCTGCAGATGGACGGCGAGGTCCACCAGGTGCCCGCCGGTGCCGGGGTCGTCGTCTCCTGCGCCGCCGGGGCGATGACCGTCGTCCGCTGAACCGGTGGACCGCTGGACCGGTGGACCGCTGGACCGCTGGAGCGCGGGGCGGGCACCCGCGCTCAGCGGGTGGTGCGCGCCGGGATCCGCAGGCTGTTCACGGCCGTGAGCAGCAGCAGCGCGGCGGAGACCACCAGGCTGCTGCGCACCCCGGCGGGGAAACCGCCCGGAACGGCGATCAGCGCGCCGAACACCGCGACGGCCACCGCTCCGCCGATCTGGCGGAAGGTGTTGAAGACGGCGCTGGCCGTGCCCGCCCGGTGCTGCGGCACGCCCTCCAGGACCACACCGGTGACCGCCGGCATGGCCACGGAACCGCCGACGGCGACGGGCACCAGGGCCAGCGCCGTCCACCACGGTGAGCCGGAGGCGGTGGCCGGCACCAGCGCCAGCAGACCGGCCACCATGGACAGCTGCCCGGCCACGACCGGCACGCGGGCGCCGAACCGGTTGGTGACCGGGCCGCTGGCCAGGTTGCCGGCGACGGCGAGCAGGGCCGCCGGCACGAACACCGTCCCGGCGTGCAGCGGGGACATGCCCAGGTGCTGCTGCAGGTGCAGGCTGACGACGAAGACGTGGCCGTAGTTGCCGACCATGAACGCGAAGCCCACCGGCAGCGCCAGCCGCACCCCGCGCGCGGCGAACAGCTCCAGCGGCAGCATCGGGTGCCGCCCGCGCGCCTGCACCAGCACGAAGGCGGCCAGCGCCACGACGGCCAGGACCAGCGAGGCGAGCACCGCGGGCTCGGTGAACCCGGCGTGGCCGCCCTCGATGAGCCCGAACACGAGCGTCGACAGCGCCAGGACCGCCAGCACCTGCCCTGCCCAGTCGAAGCGGGCCGGGCGCACGGGGGAGGGAGCCACGAGCACCAGCAGGGCGAGCATCCCGGCGCCCACGGGCACGTTGATCGTGAAGATCCACCGCCAGTCCACGGTGGTCAGCAACCCGCCCAGCGGCTGGCCGAGCACGGCGGAGACGGCACCGCCGACGGCCCACACCCCCAGCGCCCGGGCGCGCCGGCGCGCGTCGGGGAAGGCCTCGCGCACCAGCGCCATGGACGCCGGCAGCACGATCGCCGCGGCGGCGCCCTGGGCGCAGCGGGCGGCCACCAGCGCGGCGGCGGTGGGGGCGGCCGCGCACGCGGCGGAGGTCGCGGTGAAGGCGACGACGCCCCAGAGCAGCGCCCGCCTGGCGCCGACGCGGTCGGAGAGGTTGCCGGCGAACAGCAGCAGCGCCGCGAACAGCAGCGTGTACCCGTCGATGACCCACTGCTGACCCGCGGTGCCGCCGCCGAGCTCGTCGCGGATGGCGGTCAGCGCCACGTTGACGATCGAGATGTCCAGGGTGATGAGGAAGAAGCCCAGCGAGGCCACCGCCACGACGACGCGCGCCCGGGGGCCGTCGGGCAGCGCGGTGGCGGCGGGCAGGCCCAGGGAGGCGGGCGAGGGGGAACCGGGCGGAGGGGGACCGGGCGAGGGCGTGCCGGCGGCGCTCACGCCGGCTGCTCCCCGCCGGCGGGGGCCAGCGCCCGGTGGCGGGCCGCCAGCCACACGAGCAGCGCGAGCGCGTAGGCGCCCGCGGCGCCCGCGCTGACCGCCGTCCACCCGCCGACGTGCCACAGCGCCCCGGCGGCGGCCGAACCCAGCGCGGCGCCGACGAAGTTGGCCGTGACCAGGGCCGTGTTGAGCCGGCTGCGCGCCTGCGGCGCCGCGGCGAACAACCGCGTCTGGCTCAGCACGCTCGTCGCCTGCACGGCGACGTCGAAGACGACGATCACCGGCAGCAGCGCGAGGATCGAGCGGGCGGCCGGGCCGGCGAGCACCACGCAGACCAGCGCCACCGCCAGCGCGGCCCCGGTGGCCGGCACCGACCAGCCGCGGTCGTGCAGGCGCCCCGCGCCGCGGGCGGCGAGCGCGCCGAGCAGCCCGGCCAGCCCGACGAGCCCGATGGCGCTGAGGGAGTAGGAGAACGGCTCGGCGCTGAGCAGGAACGTCAGCGCCGTCCAGAACATCGTGAAGACCGCGAAGTTGACGGCGCTGAGGACGATCGTGACCTGCGCCAGGGGGAGGCCGCGCACCTGCGCGAGCACCGAGGCGAGCAGCCGCGGGTAGGCGATCCGCTCCCGGGCGGGCAGCCGCGGCACGGCCCGGCGCAGCAGGACCGCCAGCACCAGCGCCACCGCGGCGGCGAGCAGGTAGACCGCGCGCCAGCCGAGCAGGTCCGCGACCAGCCCGCTGACGGTGCGCGAGAGCAGGATGCCGACGAGCACGCCCGAGACCACGGTGCCCACCACGCGCCCGCGCTCCTGCGGCCGGGCGAGGTCGCCGGCCAGCGGTCCCAGCACCTGCGCCGCGACCGTGCTCAGGCCCACCAGCGCCAGGGCGAGCAGCAGGAGGGGGAACGTCGGCGCCAGCGCGACCAGCACGAGGGCGAGCGCGGAGGCGGTGAGCACGGCCGGGACCAGCGTCCGCCGGTCGAGCACGTCCCCCAGCGGGACGATGAGGAAGATGCCGAGCGCGTAGCCCACCTGCGTGACGGTCAGCAGCGCGCCCGCGGCGCCGGTGGAGACGCCCAGCGAGCGGGCGATCTCCTCCAGCAGCGGCTGCGCCCAGTACAGGTTGCTCACCGCGGCCCCGCCGGCGACGGCGAAGAGCAGCGTCCGGCCGGCGGGCATCCCGGGGGCGGGGGGCGTGGCGGCGGCGGGGTCGGTCAACGGAGGGCCTTCCGGTGGTGCGTGCGGGGCGTGCGGGCGTGCGGGGGCGCGCTCCGCACCCACGGGACCACGGAACCACGACCCGCTCCCGCAGGCAGCGCCTGCCCCGGGGTGCCCCGGCAGGGCGCCCCTCGGGCCCCGCCGGGCGGGGTGCACGGGTGCACGGGTGCGCCGGGCGCGGGTCCATACTCGTGCGGTGAGCGACGAGCCCGGCTTCCCCGTCCGCACCGCCACCGAGCTGGAGGCCATGCGCGAGGCCGGCCGCGTCGTCGCCCGCACCCTGGAGGCCGTGCGCGCCGCCGCCGTGCCCGGGGCCAGGCTGCGCGAGCTGGACGAGGTCGCGCAGACGGTCATCCGCGAGGCCGGCGCCCTGCCCTCCTTCCTCGGCTACGCCCCCTCCTGGGCGCCCAGGCCGTTCAACGGCGTGCTGTGCCTGTCGGTCAACGAGGTCGTCGTGCACGGGCGCCCCACCGGCCGCCGCCTCGACGACGGGGACCTGCTGAGCATCGACGCCGGCGCAGTCCTGGACGGTTGGCACGGCGACTCCGCGATCACCGTCGCCGTCGGGCACGAGGAGGAGGCCGACGCGCGGCTGGTGCGGGCCACCGAGGAGGCCCTGGCCGCGGGCATCGTCGCCGCGCGCCCGGGCGCGACCCTGCTGGACGTGGCCCGCGCCGTGGACGAGGTGGCGCGCCGGCACGGCTACTCCCACCTGCCCGACCACGGCGGGCACGGCATCGGGCGCAGCATGCACGAGGCGCCGTTCGTGCCCAACCGCCCGCTGCCCGGCGCCCCCGCGGTGCGCCTGGAACCCGGCAGCACCCTGGCGATCGAGCCGATGCTGCTCTCCGGCGGCGAGGGCTACCGCACGGCCCGCGACGGCTGGTCGGTCGTCACCCTCGACAAGCGGCGCGCCGCGCACGCCGAGCACACCGTCGCGGTCACCGACGACGGTCCCGTGGTGCTCACCGCCCCTTGAGCGGGCCCACGGGGACGTGGTGGACGGGGCGGCGGCCGTGGACGGGGCGGGCGCGACGCCGCCGGGACGCGTGCGGGTCGGGACCTCCGGTTGGACCTACGCCGAGTGGCGCGGGAGCTTCTACCCGCCCGGCCTGCCGCAGCGCCGGGAGCTGGAGCACCTGGCGGACCGGCTGGGCACGGTGGAGCTGAACGCCTCCTTCTACGCGCTGCAGCGTCCGGGGAACTACCCCTCGTGGGCGCGGCGCACGCCGCCGGGCTTCTGCTTCAGCGTCAAGGGCTGGCGGGCCGTCACCCACGAGCGCCGCCTGGTCGGTGCGCGGGAGGCGCTGGCGGCCTTCTTCGGCTCCGGGGTGCTGGAGCTGGGCGAGGGCCTCGGGCCGGTGCTGTGGCAGCTGCCGCCGAGCCTGCGCTTCGACGCCGACGTGCTGGACCGGTTCTGCGCCCTGCTGCCGCGGACCACGACCGAGGCCGCCGCGCTGGCCGCCACCCCGCTGCCCACCGCCCCGGAGCGCCCGCTGCGGCACGCGCTGGAGGTGCGCCACCGCAGCCACGAGGACCCCCGGCTGGGGGAGGTGCTGCGCGCGCACGGCGTCGCGCTCGTCACCGCCGACACCGGTGGGCGCTGGCCGCTGCTGCTGGAGCGGACCGCCGACTTCTCCTACGTGCGGTTGCACGGATCGCCCGAGCTCTACGTCAGCGGCTACGACGACGCGGCGCTCGACGACTGGGCGGCGCGGGTGCGGGCGGAGGCGGCGGGCGGGCGCGAGGTGTTCGTCTACTTCGACAACACGATGGCGGCGCGGGCCCCGTTCGACGCGCTCGCCCTCGCGCAGCGGCTGGAGGGTTGAGCGCGCGGCCCCGTGCGCACCCGCCTACGGTGGCCGCGGCGACCGGGACGGCGGCCGCCACCGGACGAGGCACGAGAGGTCCCCCTGTGGTCGCAGCCGACGTGGTCCGCCCCGAGACGTTCGCGCTCAGCACGGGGCAGCACGACCTCATCCAGTACGCCATGACGGTGGCGGGGCTGGCGCTGTTCGCGCAGTTCCTGCACACCTGGAGGTCCACCGGTGAGGTCGGCGCCCGCTACCGGCCCGCGCTGCACGCCTCGCTGGCCATCAGCGCGGTGGCGGCGCTGTCGTACGCGTACCTGGTGCTGAAGTTCGACCAGGGGTACGCCTACGCCGACGGGCGGTACGTCCCGAACGCCGAGGCGCTGAACACCCTGGTGCCGCGGTACATGGACTGGTCGGTCACCGTGCCGCTGCTCATGGTGGAGTTCCTCGCCGTCTCCGGCCTCGTCGGCGCCCGCGCCCGCTCGATGCGCGCGGCCCTCGTCGGGGCGGCGTTCCTCATGATCTTCACGGGGTACCTGGGCGCCACCGTCGACGGCGCCGGCACCGACCAGGCGGAACTGCTGGTCTGGGGGATCGTCAGCACCGTCTTCTACGTCCTGCTGTACGTGCTGCTCGTCGGCGTGCTGCGCCGCTCCAAGAGCGCGATGAGCGCCGAGGCGTACGCCTCCTACCGCAACGCGGGAATCCTGCTGCTGAGCGTGTGGGGCTGGTACCCGATCGCCTACGCCATCCACAACTGGCTGCCGGGCGCGAACTGGACCACCACCATCCAGGTGGGTTTCTCCTTCGCCGACATCGCTGCCAAGGTCGCGTTCGGCGCGCTGATCCACAAGGTCGCCAAGCTGCGCACCGCCGAGGACGTGCACGCCGGGGAGCAGACGCACCCGGAGGACGTGTGGATCTCCTCGGTGAAGCACTCCGACGGCGTGCAACCGCTGCTCAAGGGCATCGTCCACACCGAAGGCGTCCGCACCGAAGGTGCCCGCACCGTCGACGTCACCGAGCACATCACCGGGCACCTCGCCGGACCCACGACCGGTACCGAGCACCCGAAGCGCCGGTGACCTGCGCGGCCGGCGGCCCGGTCCCCCGCACCGCGGCACGACGCCCTCCCCGTGGAGCGCGGCGGCGGGCCACCCGGTGAGTTCCGCGGTGGATCGCGCGTCGGGCGCTGGACCGGGCGCTGCGCCGATCGCCGGGTGGCCACGGCGCGGTCTGCGCGGTCCTGAGGAGGCGGCGACCGCGGTGTCGCTGGCGGTGCTGGCTGCGGTGCTGCTGGTGCAGCTGGTCGCCCCACAGGTGTGGAACCAGCACGGCTGGGTGGTGCTGGTGGCCGGTCTGCTCATCGGCCTGCCGCACGGGGCCGTCGACCACCTGGTACCCGCCCACCTGCTGCGCGAGAGCGCTCCCCGCCTGCTGCTGGTCATCGCCGGCTACGCCGCGACCGCGGTGGCGGCCTGGGCGGTCTTCCGCTCCGTCCCGGCCATCGCCCTGGGCGTGTTCGTCGCCCTGTCGGTGCTGCACTTCGGCACCGGTGAGGTCGTCTTCGACGACGAGCGCGCTGGTTCGAGGCTCCACCGCTTCCCGTTGCGCGACCCGGTGGCGGTGCTGGCCACCGGCGGTGCGGCCCTGCTGCTGCCGGTCCTGCGCGAACCGGCCACCAGCGCACCCCTGATCGCACTGCTCGTCCCGGGCAGCTCCGGGCTGCTGCCCTCCTGGCTGAGCACGGGCGGTGTCGTGCTGGTGCTGGCCGCGGTCGCGGTCACGCTCGTGCACCGGTTGCGCCGGCGCCGCTGGCTGGCCGCGGGAGAGGTGGCGCTGCTGGCCGCGGTGGGGTTGCTGGTGGCGCCGCTGGCCGCGTTCGGGGCCTACTTCGGCGCCTGGCACGCGCTGCGGCACATCGCCCGGATGGTGGCGGAGGACCCCGGCAACGCCGCCGACCTGGCTGCCGGTCGGCTGGCGCGCCCGGTGGCGCGGTTCGCGGTGGGTGCCGCGGTCCCGACCGTGGCCAGCCTCGCGGCGCTGGCGGGGTCGTGGGCGCTGGCCGGTGGCTGGCGCGGTTTCGTCACCGCCAACCTGGCCCTGCTGGCGGGTTTGACGGTGCCGCACGTGCTGGTGGTGGTCTGGTGGGACCGGCGGCGCGCCGCCGCCGCTGGTGACCTCACCGCCCGACCCGGGAAGGTCGGGTAGAGCCGGGCCTCTCGCCCCCGCAGGCGGCGGAGCGGCGCTCGGCCTGGGCGTGCCGGGTTCACGGTTCGTAGCGCACTGCGCGGTGGCCACCGTCACCACCCCGCGCATGCCCGCCCAGGAGGCCGCCGCGGACTCGCGCCAGCCGGTCGGCGTGGTCGAGGCCGCGCGCCGGGCGCGGTGCCTGCCGATGACGGCGGACGGACCCTCGAGAGCGCACCGGTCCGAGCACGGACTGCTCCCTCAGCGCATCCGGGTGGGACCTGCCTCGTCGGGACGGGGCCGATCTTCAGGATGCAGACGTACGGCCAGGATCGCGCAGTCGTCCTCGGGTGCCTGCCCGACCAGCTCGGTCTGCACGTGCTCCAGCAGCTCCTCCAGTGTGCAGTGCGCGCACGTGCTCAGCACTCGCCGCAGGTCGGCGATGCCGTCGTCGATGTTGCGGCCGCGGTGCTCGATGAGCCCGTCGGTGTACAGCAGCAGCGTGCTGCCCGGGGGCAGGGGGTGGGTGTGGTCGGTGCGCGCGGTGTCCGGCAGCAGGCCCAGGAGCAGCTCCGGTGCGCTCCGCAGGACCTGAGTGGTGCCGTCGGCCAGCAGCAGGATCGGCGCCGGGTGGCCGGCGTTGGTCCAGCGCAACCTGCGCATTCCTGATGAGGTGTCCTGCTGGTCCTGCTCGATGCGGGCCAGCACCAAGGTGGCCAGGGTGTCCATGTGCAGGCCGACGGTCGCCCGGTCCAGCCGGGCGACGACCTCGCTGGGCGGTTCCTCGCGGTCGAAGGCGTAGGCACGCAGCAGCCCGCGCAGCTGGCCCATGCGTGCGGCCGCGGTCATGTCGTGGCCGGTGACATCGCCGATGACCAGCGCGGTGGCCCCATCGGGCAGTACGACGGCGTCGTACCAGTCCCCGCCCACGTGCTCGCCGGTGGCGGCCGGCACGTAACGCGCGCGCAGCTCCAGGTGGTCCGGCTCGGGCAGGTGCGGCAGCAGCGAGCGCTGCAGCACCTCCGCGGCGCTGCGCCGCTCGGCCAGCAGCGTGGCGCGCTGCACGGCCTGGCCGGTGTAGCGGGCCAGCGCCGCCAGCGCGGCCTGCTGCTCGGCGGGCAGCTCGTGGGGGCGCTCCCAGTACAGGAAGACCGCCCCCAGCACGTCCCTGCTGTCCGGGCCGGCGGCCAGCAGGGGCAGGTTGGCACTGGCGCCCATCACCGGCACCTGCGCGTGCCGGGTGATGGCCGGGTGCGCGGCCAGCAGCGCGGCGGAGTCGGGGTAGAACACCGCCCGGCGGGTGCGCGCGGCCAGGGCCAGGGGGGCGTCCTCGTGCCAGTCGATGCGCGACCAGGCCGCCTCGGTGGTGGCCGGCATGCGCGCCATGGACAGGAAGTCCAGCCGGGTGCGGGCGTGATCGGCCAGCAGCAGCCCACCGCCGGCCGCGCCCAGCTCGGTGCACACCACCTCGGTGATGGTGGCCGCGACGTCGGCGACGGTGGTGGTGGCCGTCAGCGCCTCGCTCAGGGTCAGCAGCAGGCCGCCGAAGCGCCGCGCCTGCTCGGACTGCTCGGCCTGGTGGTGGGCCCGCGCGGCCTGGTGGCGGGCCTGCTCCTCCTCCCGGCGCGCGCGCTCGGCCTCGGCGCGGGCGGCTTCGCGCTCGCGGGCGGCCAGCACCTGCTGGGTGACGTCGGTGAGCACCCCCACCCGGTGGGTCAGCTCCCCGTCGGCGTCGAAGACCGGGGAGATGACCAGGTGGTTGTAGAAGGCGGTGCCGTCGTGGCGGTAGTTCAGCACCGTCGTGCTGACCGTGCGCTGGGCGGCCATGCCGGCGCGCAGGTGCACCAGGGCGGCCGGGTCGGTGTCCGGGCCCTGCAGGAAGCGGCAGTTGCGGCCCAGCGCCTCGCGGGAGACGTAGCCGGTGAGCTGCTCGAAGCTGGGTGAGACCCAGATCAGCGGGTCGTCCTCACCGTCGGACTCCTCACCGTCGGGGTGCTTGATGACGGGCCCGGTGGTGGTGGGGTCGCTGATGGCGATGGCCAGGCCGCTGGCCAGCACCGAGCCGTGCGCGCGACCGGCCGCGGCGGCGGTCTGCACGTCGGCCACGGCCTCGGGGAAGCGCAGCGGCATCAGCACCAGCAGCGAGCGGGCCCGCAGGGGCGGCGGGGCGTCGCGCAGCGGCATCCCGATCGCCCACAGCGCCTCCCGCGCGGCGGTGGCGCCGGAGCGCAGGGCGGCGCTGACCTGCCGGCCGGAGCCGGGTTCGCCGGCGGCCACCCGGGCCAGCGGGGTGCTGCTGGTGCCCAGCGCGCCGCCGGAGGTCACCTGCAAGCCCGCAGCGCGCGACCACTCCTCCACGTCGACGGGCAGGGCCAGGCCGGGGGCCAGCTGGCGGGCGAGGTCGTTGACGAAGACGACCTGGCTGGAGGCGGTGTCGATCAGCAGCACCGCGGCGGGGTAGTCGTGCACGACCGTGGGCAACGCGTCGGGCACCACGGCGGACACGCCGGTGGGTGCCGCGTCCGGCGAACCCCCGGCGCCGTCGTCCTGATCGCTCACCGCGGAAGGGTACGAGACGCCTGGTCGTGGCCGGCGACGCGACCAGACCTCGCGCCGGGACGAGGCGGACCGTGCGGGGGGCGCGGCCTCCGCTGCGGTGGGGCTGCGGTGGGAGGGAGCCGCGCGGACGGTGGGCCTGCGTGTCGAGCAGGTGGGCCCCCAGGGGATCGAACCCTGAACCCGCGGATTAAAAGTACCTTGAGGGGCGAGTCCCCCGAAATACCGGAACCCACCGAGTAGGTCCCTCTCGAACCTATTTGTGCAGGTCAGCGGGTCAAAGCGTCTACCGGGAAGTGCCGCGTAGCGTCGCGCGGCACCGGGGACTGATGGAAACTCTGCTACCAATCCACTACCAATCGGGGCGCTCGGAGATCATGGCCCGCATGGTCACCGAGCCCCCGACGACCCCCTGGCCGCCCGTCCTCGGCACCCCGGCCACCGAGTCCCTAGCCGTGGTGTTCGCCGGGTTCGACGGCGCAGCCGCGCGACTGGCCGAGGTCATCGACGCCGCCGGCAAGGACCCCGCCGTCGAGGTCGCGGTGCAGGTGAACGTGGAGCTGTCCACGTTGCTGTGGTTCGGTCGCTCGGCTGTGGAGCACGTGGCGCACCTGCGCGCCGACCGCCAATGGCGCACGTACCTGGACACCCTCACCTCCGCCGACGACCGCGACCTACTGCGGGCGTTCGGGTGGGCCAGGAACCACGCCGGCCACGCCCTGGCTCGGGCAGCAGGCTACGACCCCGGCCTGCTGCCGAGCGTCGTCCTCTACCCCGCCGACGACCTCTACCCGAAAGCTACGCAGTGGGTGTGGAGGCCGCGCGCCGAGCTACCCGAGCCCGACCAGGATCGCCCGGCAGGTGAGGCCGCCTACGACACCGTGCTGGCCGGCCAAGGCCTGGTCCCGACCGTGCAGGCCATGGCAGGCTGGCTGCGGCGAACTGTCGAGGCGGTGGGTGACTAGGTATTGCGCTGGTCAAGGTGCCGACGCACGACCTCTAGCACCGCACGGCCAAGCTCGGTCAGGTCGTAACCAACAGTGTTGTCCGCGTCCCCGACGATGTTGGGGGTGATGACCAGACCGCGCGCTACCAAACCGGCTAGGGCCATCTCCATGAGGTGCGGCGATACCGACTTTCGAAGCAGGTTCCCGTTCGTCCACACCACGTGGTTCTCCGCAGTGCGGCCAGGTGCAGGACTTTCCAGTAGCTCCAGTGCTTGCACGTGCACTGGCGTGATCCCGTCTAACACTTGGATGAGCAGCGTCGATTCATCCAACGCTCCATCGTCGTCCAGGGCCCGGCCAAGGGCTTCGCCCATGGCAGCCAGGGGCGGGTCGTACCCGTTCATCCCGGCTGCGAACAACAAGCGCTGCAGCAGCGGCACCAGCCGAGGGTCCGCCGCAATGGCATCGGCCATCTCTTCGCGCGTCATCCCCGCTTGGCTCTCGGCAGCACGCAGGGCTACCGAGCGAGCCCGCGCTAGCTCAGCCTCAACGGCAGACGCTGCTCGCTTGAGCGCTGGCGCGCTACCCGGCAGTAGCGACCCCAGTGCTGTAGCGACGGACTCCCCGAACAGCGACGGTGAACGGTCAGGCGGCGTCATGTCACCGACTCTAAAGGCCGAGGCGCCGGCCGGGGTGACCTTCTCCGTCACCTCGGCCGGCGTGCTGCGCACCCTGCCACCGAGGTCAGACACGACGCCGGCGCGGCGGCTGCAGCGATGGCCTACAGACCGTTCTCGCGCGAGCTGGTCCTGCGGTTGGTCTTGGGCAGTCCCCGCTGGTCGCGCGGCTGACGCCCGAGGGGGCGCGGCGGCTGGCCCGGCAACAGCAGTCCCTCAGGCTGGAGCTTGGTGATCTTCTTGCCCGACTCGCCAGCCGCCTTCTTGGCGGCCTTCCTTACCTGCCGTTTCTGTTGTGTGGCGGCGGCCTCTCGGGCGGCGTCGCTGGTGCCGGTGGTCGCCTGGCGAGCGACCGCCGAGGCGGCACCCATGGCGCGCAGCCCGCGCGCCGCGAGCTGTTCGGCCTCGCGGCGGCGCCGTTGCGTAGCATTGGCCTGCTGGCGCTCGGTGGCCGCCGCACGCTCGCGCTGCTCCTGTTCATAGGCGTCGCGGCGGGCCCTGGCCTCGGGCGTCAGCGTCGCGGGGTCCACCGGTCTCCATTCGGGCTGGCGCTGGGCCTTCAGTTGCTTGCGACCGACTATGCCGCCGCCGAGCGAGGTGCCCGTCTGACCCTTGTGCGCCATGGCCGGGACCCTACTGACCGCCAGCGTGGCCAGGACGGCGCCACGCTGCAGCCGGCGCACGGTCGCGCCGATGACAACGGGGTGACCACCGAGCCCGGCGCCCGCACGACCTCGCAGCGCGCCCGGCAGGACCGCACGACGGCGGCGGCCACTCGGCACGGCCAGCCCTGGACTGGGGCCGAGGACGCCGAGCTGACCGGGTGCGTCAGCGACGACGACCTGGAGGCGTTCGCACTGCGTTGGGGACGGCGGTTCCTGTCGGTAGAGCAACGACGCCGGCGACCTCGCGCGGGCACGACGGTGCGCACCGGCACGGGGTGGGTCCGATGACCGAGGACGGGCTGGCGACCGACACCGGGGTGCGCCTGCTGCCGACCGACCCGCGAGACATGACCCCGACAGCCGTGGCATGGGCACGCTCGGTCCTCACGGTCGTCTGCACCATCCCACGCGCCGAACTACCCGCGCCTTCGCGGACGTCGTTGACGGCTGTCGTGTGGACCCTGGCTGGCGCTGCAGACTGGCTGTGCACCGTGCCGGGCGACTACACCGCCGCCGTCCTCGCCCGCGAGGCCGAGGTGGGCGACCGGGTGTGGCAGAAACGCACCGCCTGGCTGCGCCAGCACGGGTTTCTGCAGCATGGCCGACGTGGCGCGCGCGACGGGTGGCAGTTAGTACCGCCTTCAGAGGCGCGATGACATCTCTAATTGCGGCTTGTTTCTCCATCCACCGCTGCCGCACCAGCCCAAGCTGAGACTGAGTTCAAAAACGCAGTTCCGGACTCCAATAGCCACCGCACCGCCTCAATCCCTCGCCTATCACCTAAATGCTTGGCAAGGACCGCCTCGCTATCCCGACCCTTCAAGTGAGCGGTAAGTTTCGATCGCAGTTCTTGCACTCGCCGCAGGTAAGAAATGTCTCGCTCGACTTGCGGGTAGCCACGCAACTGGAGCAATCGTTCAAGCTTTGAGATGCCTTTCTCGTTAGGGATCTTATCCGGAAGCAATTTTGACACTTCCTTCTCGTTGATGGCGTCACTCATAAGCTTCGCAAGCAGTTCGATGGCGCTCTCAAACTCTCCATTGGAGTCGTTCAACGGCAACCGCAGTCGCTGCAGTAAGTACACATCAGCTTCCTTGGGTTCTCGAAACAGAGGCCACCCAAAGGCCGCGAACCAAGCTTGATTGGCGCGAGGATAGGCGCGTTTGAATATGAGGTCAGCTGCCGATGGGTCGGTTGGCTGAGCAAGAAACGATCGCCGGATATTAGTCTCACTCATGTTGGCGTCCGGGGCGATCATATAGCCGCGCCAGTAGTCGCGCTCCGCCGTAGGCAAGTCACGACCCAAGTCACCCAAGAAAACCACAACTCTATCGTCGTGATCATTGTCGATACGGACACCCCATAGACCCGCGCATCCGAGGTAACCATCCCCAACGGAGTACAACTCTGGCCTTGCGTAGTACTTTTGCAACACTTCTTTACGAAAATGAACTGGCGTCAAGTAGTGCGGAGCATCGGGATTTGCACCGAAATAATTCGCCAGCAAGTCCGGGTTACTGGTATAGGAGACAGGCCTACCATAATCATCCTCACCAATAATGAACTCAGGGAAGTGCTCCTGATGTTCGTCATACGGCCATAGTCCACAGGTTTCTCTCGGGCCAGCAAACAGAACTTTGGTCGCCAGCAGGCGCGAGAAATACCGGAAATTGTCGTAGTGCGCACGCTGAACATAACGCACTGCATGCATTCTGTCGGTTCGGATCTCTTGCTCGGCGGGAAGATCGCTGTCCTCTTCTTCTGCCCAGACAACTGAGTCAACAAAGAGCAGCAAGTCCAGTTGACGGGCTGCCATGTATTGACGAACAAGGGAGGTGCGGACTGACACCTCGTCGCCCTCAATCTTCGCAGCCAGGACTTGCGTACCATCGTCAGCAATTTTGAAGAACTGCCCACTAGCCTGGTCGTAGCGGAGATTGTGGAACAGGCGGAACTGCTGTTCGAGCTCAACCGATGACTCTGCTACACCATGGAAATCGCGAACCAGAACCAGCGGCTCTACGCCCTCTCGGTCGACCCCGGGATGATACGTCGTTGTTTCCTCACCATTGGGCCAGCTTTGAGAAAATCCAGGGGCTCCATCAGTAACAGTCAGGTTCCACGCTGGACTGCTCAGCGCCCAGTCTCGTTGCTCGGGCTTGGAAAGCGCGCAGTAGTGCCCGTCGCTGCGAAGAACGGTCCATGGTCCCTCGCCCTGCCCCGCGAAAAATTCCAGTTGGCGCGTCTGCTTAAGGTCACTACTCATTGGCCCCCCTGGTGTGCTGTCTCAGCTCACCTCCCAGTCTGCCGCCTGCGCACCGGAGTATGACCCCCGGCGCGCAGGCGGTTAGTGGGTCTTCAGCGGCTCACAGGTAGGTGAGCGCGGCGCGAGGGGGGCGGGCGGCCTCGCGGTCGAGGGGGGGGGGGGGGGGGGGGGGGGGGGGGGGGGGGGGGGGGGGGGGGGGGGGGGGGGGGGGGGGGGGCGACTAAAAACCCACACCCCCCCCCGCCCCCCCC